>NZ_JBFBDY010000984.1:0-1827 GCF_040683475.1 Kitasatospora sp. NPDC093558
GGCGCCGCCGCCGACGCGCCGATCGCCCGCCTGGAGCGGGCCGGCAGCGGGCTGCCGCTGTCCTTCGCGCAACAGCGGCTCTGGTTCATGGAGCAGCTGCGCCCCGGCGACCAGGCCTACCGCATCGCCGGGGAGCTGCGGCTGACCGGCCCGGTGGACGCGGGGCTGCTGAACAAGGCGCTGGCCGAGGTGATCCGGCGCCACGAGGTGCTGCGCACCGTCTACCGCGAGGTCGACGGCGAGCCCCGGCAGATCGTCGCCCGCCCCCCGGCCGACCCGCTGCCGCTGCTCGACCTCACCAACTCCGTGGCGATGACGGCCGACGAGGCCCGCGCCGCGCACACCGAGGCGTTCGACACGACGCCCTTCGACCTGACCCGTGGCCCGCTGCGGGCCCGGCTGCTGCGCCTGGCCGAGGACCGGCACGTGCTGCTCCTCGCGCTGCACCACATCGCCTCCGACGGCTGGTCGATGCGCATCCTGCTGCGCGAACTCACTGAGGTCTACCGGGCGTTCGCGGCCGGCCGGGAGGCGCCCGAGGGCGGCCCCGCCGTCCAGTACGCGGACTTCGCGTCCTGGCAGCGCGAGCGCCAGGAGACCGAGCAGGGCGCGGCGGCGCTCGCCTACTGGGAGCGGCGCCTGGCCGGCAGCCCGCCGGCCATCGACCTGCCCGCCGACCGGCCGCGCACCCGCCCGGGCGGCTCGGCCGCGGGCAGCACCGGCACCCGGCTGGCGGACGGCCTGGTCACGGCCCTGGAGAAGGCGGCCTCCGACGCGCAGGCGTCGCTGTCCATGGTGCTGCTGAGCGCCTTCAACATCGTGCTCTCCCGCTGGTCGGGGCAGGAGGACGTCCTGGTCGGCATGCCGGTGGCCGGGCGGCTGCGCACCGACCTGGAGAACACCGTCGGCCTGTTCGTCAACACCGTGGTCGTGCGCACCGACAACGCCCCCGGCCAGACCTTCCGCGAACTGCTGGGCGCCGTACGGCAGTCCACGCTCGACGCGGACGCGCACCAGGAGACGCCCTTCGAGCGGATCGTCGAGCGGATCGCGCCGGTGCGCGACCTCACCCGCACGCCGCTGTTCCAGGTCGTCTTCAACATGCAGAACCTCGACGCGTTCAGCGCCGGCCTCCCCGGCGTCGACGTCGAGCTGGTGGAGGCCGAGGACGTCAACGCCCGCTTCGAGCTGACCCTGTACGCCGTCCCCCGGGACGGGCGGGTCGACCTGCGGCTGGTGTACGACGCCGGGCTGTACCTGCCGGAGACGATGCGCGCGATGCTCGCGCAGCTGGTGCACGTCCTGGAGCAGGTCGCGGCCGACCCGCAGACGGTCGTCGGCGAGCTGTCGCTGGCCGCCGGCGGGCCCGTGCAGGAGCCGGAGAAGCCGCTGCCGGCCGCGCCGTGGAGCGGCGCCGTGCACGAGCGCTTCCTCGCGGCGGCGCGGCGCACCCCGCACGCCCCGGCCCTGTCGCTGCCCGGCGGCGGCACGCTGGGCTACGGGGAACTCGCCGCCTGGAGCGGCCGGCTGGCCGAGCGCCTGCGCGCCCACGGGATCGGCCCCGGCGACCACGTGGCCGTCGACGCCGAGCGCACCCCGGGCCTGGTGGCCGCCCTGATCGCCGTCCTGCGCACCGGAGCGGCGTTCTGCGTGCTCGACCGCGCCCACCCGCTGGAGCGCCGCGAGCGCTGCGCCCGGCTGCTGCGCCCGGCCGCCTGGCTGGACGCCACCACGGCGTCCGCCCCCGAGGTGCCCCCGCTGCCCGGCCTGCGCTGCACGCTGCGCGCCGAGGACGAGCGGCACACCGAGGGCGACGGCGGCCCGGAC
>NZ_JBFBDY010000985.1:0-1825 GCF_040683475.1 Kitasatospora sp. NPDC093558
CCGTCGACGAGCTGCGCGCGCTGTGCGACCGGCACGGCGTGCCGCTGGTCGAGGACGCCGCGCACGCCCACGGCAGCAGCCTCAGCGGGCGAGCCGCCGGGTCGTTCGGACTCGCCGGCGCGTTCTCGTTCTACCCGACCAAGGTCACCACAAGCGGCGAGGGCGGCATGATCCTCACCGAGTCGCCCGAACTGCGCGACGAGGCCCGGATCTACCGCGACCAGGGCAAGGGCTCCTTCAGCACCAACCACCACGTCCTGCCCGGCTACTCCTGGCGGATGAGCGAGCTCAACGCCGCCGTCGGCGCCGTGCACCTGCGCCGGCTCAAGGAGTTCATCGAGACCCGCAGGGCCGTCGCCCGCCGCTACGACGCGGCCCTGGCCGGACTGGACGGGCTGGAGCCGGTCGCCGAACCCGCCGGCTGCCGCAGCAACTACTACAAGTACGTGGCGCTGCTGCCGCGCGGCGTCGACCGGGCCGACTTCAAGCGGACCGTCGCCGAGGAGCACGGCGTGCGGCTCTCCGGTGAGGTGTACGACCTGCCGCTGCACCTCCAGCCGGTGCTCGCCCCCTACCGGCACGGCCCGCTGCCGGCCGCCGAGGACGTGTGCGCGCGGCAGATCTGCCTGCCGGTGCACTCCGACATGACCGAGGACGAGACCGAGCAGGTCGTCGAGGCCGTCACGGCGGTCCTGCGGCGGCTCGCCTGATCCCGGCCGGCCAGCTACCCGGAACTGTTCGTCGCCCGACAGATCGCACTACAAGGAGAGAGACCGTGCGGATAGCCGTCACCGGTGGATGCGGATTCATCGGCTCGCACGTCGTGGACCGGCTGGTCGCGGCCGGCCACGACGTCCTCGCGATCGACACCGCCGACAAGTACCTCAACCCCGAGGCCGAGCACGCCCGGATCGACGTCCTCGACCTGCCCGGCCTCACCGCCGCGCTGGCCGGCAGCGAGGTCGTTTACCACCTGGCCGCGATGGCCGACGTCGACCAGATCCGCACCGACCCGCTGCGCGCCGTCCGCCTCAACATCGACGGCACGGCGAGCGTCCTGGAGGCCGCCCGGCGCAGCGGCCTCAGCCGCACGGTGCTCGCCAGCACCGTCTGGGTGTACGGCGCGGCGCTCGGCGCCGAGGACCAGCTCGGCGGCGACGAGCAGGAGCTGGACGAGCACGTGCCGATCGAGCTGGAGCGCAGCGGGCACCTGTACGTGGCCACCAAGCTCGCCGCCGAGATGCTCGTACACAGCTACCGCGAGCTGTACGGCCAGCACTTCACCATCCTGCGCTACGGCATCCCGTACGGGCCGCGGATGCGCGACGAGCTGGTCGTCGCGCGCTTCGTGCAGGCGGCGCTCGCCGGGCGGCCGATCACCATCGCGGGCGACGGCCGGCAGAGCCGCAACTTCGTCTACGTGGAGGACCTCGCCGACGGCCACGTCCGGGCGCTGTCCCCCGCCGCCGAGGACCAGACCTTCGCCCTGGAGGGCTCGACCGCCGTTTCGGTGCGCGACATCGCGGACACCGTCGACGGCTTGCTCGGGCCGGTGTCGATCGAGCACATCGAGGCCCGCACGGCCGACTACGCAGGCCGGCGGATCTCCTCGGCGCAGGCGAAGCGGCTGCTCGGGTGGTCGCCGCGGACCAACTTCGCCGACGGCGTGCGGCGGTACGCCGACTGGTACCGGGCCTCCCTGTCCACCTGAGGGTCCGTCCATGCCGCACGCGCTGCTGATCTCAGGCTCGCTCGGCCAGGGCCACGACGTGATGGCCGCGGCCTGCGCCGACACGCTCCGGGAGCGCGGCTGGAGCACCGACAC
>NZ_JBFBDY010000986.1:0-1824 GCF_040683475.1 Kitasatospora sp. NPDC093558
CGGCGGCCGTGCCCAGGGTGAGAGCGAGCAGGGCGAACGCGCCGGTCGCGGACCGGTCCGCACCGCCGAGGACGGCGTCGACGGCCCCGGCGAGGACGGCGGGCAGCGCGAGCGTGCCGGCGGCCTCGACGGGCAGCGCGAGGCCCAGGACGAGGGTCGGTCCGTCGAGTGGGCGGGGCAAGTGAGAACTCCTACAGGAGAGTTGAGGGAAAAGGACGGCGCCGTCCCGCCTGTCCGGACAGGCGGGACGGCGCCCGTGGGTCATCGGAGGACCCTGGCGCTGCCGTGATCAGTTGATGGTGAAGATCAGACAGGTCAGGATGAGGCAGGTGTACTGGCAGCCGGCGCCGTGGCCGGTCAGCTCGACGGACTCGCTCTCCGGCAGCTCCTGGAGCGCCGCGAGGTCGGTCTCGAAGTCCACCATGTTCTCCATGATCTGTTCCTCCCCTTGGGTGTGCGCCCGCCGCGATCTGCCTGCGGGCGCCGGGTATCGCCCCCGGGCGGCTCGGTCCGCCGCGCCGGGGTGGTGCCCCGGGCCGTGCGGCCCGGGAGTCTGTGGGGTGTCGTGTGCGGGGCGTGCCGCGGCCGGTCAGCCCGGCCGGCCGGTACGCAGGAAGGCGGCCAGCAACTCGTGCAGGACGGCCGCGCCCTCCTCGGCCAGCACCTCGTGCCCGGACCCGGCCGCCTCGACGTACCGGAAGTCCGCGCCCTCGGCCCGGCCGATCCGCAGCAACTCGTGCCGCAGTGAACGGGATTGGCTCACCGGCACGACCTCGTCCCGGTTGCCGTGCACCACGAGCAGCGGGGCACTCAAGCGGTGCGCGAGCTGGAGCACGTCGCGCGGCCCACGGGCGTCCACGATGTGCTCGCCGCCGCCCAGCCGGGTGGTCAACGCCCGTACGGGGGGCGCCGCTTCGGCCAGCAGCCGGGCGCCGGACAGGAACGGTGCGACCACCGCGCAGCGCGCCACGTGCTCGGCCGGTGCGTGCGCCGCCGCCCGCAGCGCGAGGAACGCGCCGTAGCTGACGCCGAACAGGGACGGCGGCTCCAGACCGAGCGCCGCGCGCTGCCCCGCGAGGCCGTCCAGCAGGTAGAGGACGTCGTCGAGGTCGGGACCGCCCCAGGCGCCGCGGATCGCCATCGCGTGCGCCACTCCGTACCCGGTGGAGCCGCGCTGGTTGGGCGCGACCACGGCCAGGCCGTCGGCGGCCATCCGTTGCAGGGCCGGGTCGAACTCCAGCCGCCAGGCGTCCGCCGGCCCGCCGTGCAGCGCCAGGACGAGGTGCGGGCTGCTCAGCCAGGCGTCACCGCCGTACACGACGGCCTCCAACGGTCCGGCCGGGCCCGCGAGTTCGAGGCTCTGCGCGGGCTGCCAGCGACCGCCGTCACCGGGCTGCGTGCTGCCGTCCAGCCGCCAACCAGCGGGCTCTGTACGGGAGATGCGCGCGCCACCAGGGTGCCACGGCAGCACCGTGTCCCGCCACGGGCCGGGCAAACCCGAACCCAGCGGCGCCAGTTGGAGCGGCAACGGCATCGGTCCGGACACCGGGGACGCCGGTCCGTGCGCCAGCAGCGCGTCCACGTCCAGCGCCGCCAGCGCCGCCGGGTGATCGGGCGCCGAGTACGGCATCCGCAGCCCCGCCGCCCCCCAGTGCGCGACCGCGCCGAGCCGGCCCGGCGGCAGCGGCAGCGGGTCCAGTCGGCCCGCCGCGGGCCGCCACAGCGCCACTGCCGACCCCGCCCCGTGGTCGATCTGCACCGCCACCCGCGGCCCGTCCGCCGCCTGCCGCAGCGCCACCGGCCGCAGGAACATCCCCGTGACGT
>NZ_JBFBDY010000987.1:0-1823 GCF_040683475.1 Kitasatospora sp. NPDC093558
CACCGCGCCCGGCCTGGCGCAGGACGGCAACCTGCCCCCGCTGCCGCTGCCCGCGTCACCCGGCGCGGTCGGCCCCGACGGGCCCGGCTCCGTCCGCATCGGCCTGTGGGGAGCGCCGCGCTCGGGCAAGACCACCTTCCTCTCCTCCCTGCCGATCGCCGCCATCCAGCACAACCGGCACGGCAAGGGCAACTGGGTGATCAGCGGCATGACCAAGGAGGCCATCGAGTTCCTCAACCGCGGGGTGCGCCTGCTCGCCGTCGACCGCGGCTTCCCCGGCGCCACCTCCGCCACGGCGGGCATGAGCTGGGCCTTCCAGGGCGAGGAGCCGCGCAAACTGGCCGGCACCCGCCAGGTCGGCTTCGTGCTCGACACCCAGGACGTCAGCGGCGAGGTCTTCCGCCCGGACAACCCCGGCCACGAGGCCATCGTCGAGCAGTTGGCCTCGGCCAACGGCCTCGTCTACCTCTTCGACCCGCTGCTGGACCGCGAACACGCCACCCAGAGCCTGGAGTTCTTCTACGCGACGGTCAACGCGATCACCAGCCGGGTCCGCGACCGCCGCGGGCTGGTCGGCGGGCGGCTGCCCCACCACGTCGCCGTGTGCGTCGCCAAGTTCGACGACCCGCAGCTCTTCCGGCCCTCCGTCGAGGCGCGCTGGGTCACCCAGGACGGCGTCGGCGCCCGCATCCCGCGGGTGCCCGCCGAGGCCGCCGCCGGCTACTTCGCCTGGATCTGCGACACCTTCCGCGGCTCCAGCGCCGCCCTCGTCCGCGACGCCCTGCACGCCTACTTCCAGCCCGACCGCATCAGCTACTACGCCACCTCCGCGATCGGCTTCCGCCTCAACGCCGACGGCATCTTCGACTACCGCCTCTACGCCAACGTCGAGCAGGTCGGCGGGGAGTTCCGCATCGCCACCTCGCCGCAGCCCATCAACGTGCTGGAGCCGCTGATCGACCTCGAACGCCGGATCCGCTCGCGCAAGATCAAGCTGCGGTGACCGGCATGGACGACCCCCGCGCCGACCTGCCCGACCCCCAACTCCCCAACCCCCAACTCCCAAACCCCCAGCGCCAGCCCGAGCAGCGACAGCGGCCCGCCCCCGAACCCGTCGCCGCCCACTGGGCCGTCCTCGGCAAGCACGCCGGCCGGGCCATGGGCTACGAACTCCTCGCCGCCAGCCTCGACGAGGACCGCGCCCGCCGCTACCTGTGGGGCGCCCAGACCGGCACCCCCGAGGTCCGCCGCCCCGACGCGACCGGCGGACTGCCCTGGCACGTCTTCCTCAGCGGCGTCGAAGGCGAACGCACCGCCGCCTGCGCCCTGATCGAGCAGAGCTGGGACGGCACCAGCGACGGCACCGGCGCGCCGATCATCACCTCCCGCCTGCTGCTCGTCGAATGGGCCCAGGGCGCGGCGCACAGCGTCACCTGGTCCGCGCTCGCCGACGCGTCCGCCGCCGTGCGCCGGCCCGCCCCGGAGGAGGGGCCCGCCCGGCCGCTGCGGCTGGACCTCAGCGGCCTGTCCGTCTCCGCCACGGCCGCCGAACTCGCCGCCGTCATCGACGAGGTGGGCTTCGAGTGGACGGCCTGCGTCGCCGCCCTGCTCACCGACGGCCACCGGATCACCATCACCGCCGACGGCCGCAGCCTGCCCACCCCCGGGCAGCGGGTGCGGATCGTCGACGCGATCGCCGCGCTGCTGCCCTACGGCTGCCGGCACTGGCTCAGCGGCGCGAGCTGGACCGGCGACTCCGACCACAAGGTGCAGCTGACCTTCGCCGAGAGCGCCCGGACCGGCCGCACCGCCGTCCGCTAGGG
>NZ_JBFBDY010000988.1:0-1823 GCF_040683475.1 Kitasatospora sp. NPDC093558
GCACGGACGGGCTGGTCTGGTCGGTCAACAACCGGATGATCTTCCGGGCCCCGGTGCTGTCCACCGGGCTGCGCGTCCTCAACGTCCACCACGGCCCCCTCCCGGCCTACCGCGGGATGCCCGAAGTCGCCCTGGTGTACGCCATGCTGGACGGCGAGGCGCAGTTCGCCGCCACGCTCCACCGCGTCGACGAGGGCATCGACACCGGCCCCGTCCTGGCCCGCGAGCCCTACCCGATCGGCGCCGACGAGCCGTACCACGTGGTGATGCGCCGGGGACTGCAGGTCTGCCACCGGCTCTTCGAACGGTGCCTGCCGCTCGCGGCGGCCGACCCGCACTGGCCCGGCGAGCCCGGTGCCGTCCCGCATGTGCGGGGTGGCGGCTACTACGGCCGCACGGCACTGGAGCGCCTCCCCCTTTGGCGCGAGCATCCTGAGTACGCCCGCGCCACCGACCTGGGCTTCCTCGCCGGCTACCTCCCCGACCTCGCCGAGGCCCTCGGGTGACGGCCGGAGGCCGGTGAAGGGTGGGGCCGCGGTCGCCCGCCGCCCCACCCGTGCGTCCGGAACACCGGGCGCCGTTCCCCCGGGACTCCGTCAGCAGCCGGGAATCCCGCCGGTGTACGACAGGCTGCTCGGAGCGCTGCCGGGCGACGTGAACACCGTGAAGCGCTGGTTGTCGGCGCCGTTGCCCCACCAGACCTGGAGCGGGTTGCCCGGCACGAACGCCTGCGGGCCGGGGCCTCCCCACACGTCCAGCCACACGGACGAGTTCGCCGCGAAGGCCGGTTCCAGGCTGAAGGTGTTCGGCTGGTCGCGATAGCACACGTACCACAGCTGGTTCTTGGCCCTGCCGCCGCCCGGGTTGCCGGCGCAGTTGTAGGCGTTGACGCGCAGGCCGCCCGTGTAGTTGTTGTAGTCCCCGTCGGCGACGTCCAGGCAGGAGGTGTAGAGGGCGTAGTCGGCCATGACGTAGAACGCTCCGTTCCCGGCGTAACGGAAGCACCACTGCTGGGCGTTGGTGCCGTTGCCGGGCCACACCTGCACCTGGGCGTTCTGGGCCGAGTGCGTGGCGTCGAGCCACAGGTCGTTCGCCACGCCGCCGTTGGTGGGGCTGCCGGGTGCGATCCCGTACCAGCCGGAGCCACGGCCGTCACCCGTGCACATCGAGTCGGGCGGGGTCGCCAGCCGATCCGGTCCGCTGTCGTGCACCGAACCGCTGCCGTCCGCCCTCACGCCCGCGTGAGCGGCGGCCGGGGAGCAGTCCACGGTGACCGTGGCCTCGGTCGGGTTCGCGCCGGGCAGGGTGTACGTGCAGGTGTTCTGCTGCTCGGCGCGCGATGCCGTCGGCGCGCTCGCGTAGCCGGGAGAGGCGGCTCCTGCCACTGCCGTGGTCGCAGCGAGGACGAGGCCGCCGATACCGGCGAGTGTCCTGGTAAAACGCATGGTCATCCCTTCGTACTGGAACTCGTACTGGAGGTGACTTCGAAGCCCCGGCCGGGACGGTGCGGTTCGAACGCGCAGCAGCGCCGCCTCGAACAGGCTCGCAGCACCTGCGGGCGCTGGCAACAGTCGGGCGGGTTCCCGCTCGTTTCCGTACACCCGAGCACGCCGAACGTCCCCTGCGGAGGAGTGGGACGACCCGCTCACGGCCGCACGGCACCGGAGCGTCTCCCCCGCCACCGACCTGGGCTTCCTCGCCGGCTACCTCCCCGACCTCGCCGCGGCCCTCGGGTGACGCGTCCCGCCGGCGTTCAAGGCCGGTCGCCGGGGCCGGCCGGCAGGGTCTTGGCCGCGGCGCCGGGCCTGGGGACGCCGTCGACC
>NZ_JBFBDY010000989.1:0-1816 GCF_040683475.1 Kitasatospora sp. NPDC093558
CACCCGCTCCTGCTGGGCTCGATCAAGTCGAACATCGGTCACACCCAGGCCGCGGCCGGTGTGGCGGGCGTGATCAAGATGGTGCTGGCCATGCAGCGCGGAGAGCTTCCGCAGTCCTTGCACATCGACCAGCCCTCCTCCCACGTCGACTGGACGGCTGGGGCGGTCGAGCTCCTCACCGAGCGGACCGACTGGCCGGCCACCGATCACCCGCGTCGAGCGGGCGTGTCGTCCTTCGGGATCAGCGGCACCAACGCCCACGTGATCCTCGAACTCCCCGAAGCGGGGGAGACGGAGACGGGGGCCGCACCCGGCCTGATGCCCTGGGTGGTATCGGCGAAGTCCGAGGCGGCGCTGGACGCGCAGGTCACGCGGCTCGCCAACACGGAACTCCCTGCCGTCGACGTCGCGTTCACCCTCGCCGGGCGGTCGCTCTTCCCGTACCGCGCGGTGATGGTGGACGGCGTGGAACTGGCCCGTGGGGTCGCGGCCGACTGCAAGACGGCGTTCCTGTTCTCCGGGCAGGGCTCGCAACGCCTCGGCATGGGCCGGGAGTTGTACGGCCGGTTCCCGGTGTTCGCCGATGCGTTCGACGAGGTGTGTGCCGCGCTGGATCCGCAGCTGCGGGACGTCGTGTGGGGCGACGATGAGGAGCTGCTGAACCAGACGGCGCACGCCCAGGCCGGGCTGTTCGCCGTCGAGGTGGCGCTGTACCGGCTCGTCGAATCCCTGGGCGTGCAGCCGGAGTTCGTGGCCGGGCACTCGATCGGCGAGGTGGCGGCGGCGCACGTCGCCGGGGTGTTCAGCCTGGCGGACGCCTGCACCCTGGTCGCCGCCCGAGGCCGGCTGATGCAGGCCCTCCCGTCCGGCGGCGCGATGCTCGCGGTGCAGGCGACGGAGGACGAAGTCCTGCCCCTGCTCACCGAGTTCGTGTCAATCGCCGCCATCAACGGCCCGCACTCGATCGTCGTCTCCGGCACGGAGGAAGCAGTCGCGGCAATCGAGGCACACTTCGCCGACCGCCGCACCACCCGCCTGCGGGTGTCCCACGCCTTCCACTCCCCGCTGATGGACCCGATGCTGGAGGACTTCCGCGAAGTCCTCACCAAGCTCACCTACAGCGCCCCTTCGATCCCGCTGGTCTCCAACCTCACCGGCGCCCTCGGCGAGGACGTCACCACCCCCGACTACTGGGCGCGCCACGTCCGCGAAACCGTCCGCTTCGCCGACGGCATCCGCACCCTCCACGACCACGGCGTCCGCCGCTACCTCGAACTCGGCCCCGACGCCGTCCTCACCGCGCTCACCGCGAGCGCCCTGCCGGACGACACCGGCGCCGTGACCGTCGCGGCGCTCCGCAAGGACCGCCCCGAGGAGGCGACCCTCCTCCAGGCTCTCGCGAACCTCCACGTCCACGGCGCGAAGGTCGACTGGCGCGCTCTGCTCGCGGGCGCCGGCCGCCACCTGGCCGAGCTCCCGACCTACCCGTTCGAGCACCGGGACTACTGGCCGACCGGCCTGCCCGCCGGCCGGGGCGCCGAGTCCGCCGGGCTCAGGAACGCCGAACACCCGCTGCTCACCGGCTCGTTGGAACTGGCCGACAGCGACGGTCTCCTGTTCACCGGCCGCCTCTCGGCGCGCTCCCACCCGTGGGCGGCGGACCACGTCGTCATGGGCTCGGTCCTGGTGCCGGGCACCGCACTGGTCGAGCTGGCCGTGCGCGCGGGCGACGAGGTCGGCTGCGACGTCGTCGAGGAGCTGACGCTCGCGGCGCCGCTGGTCCTCCCGGGGACGGGCGCCGTGCAGCTCCAGGTCG
>NZ_JBFBDY010000990.1:0-1814 GCF_040683475.1 Kitasatospora sp. NPDC093558
ACCCTGGCCCCGGCGGCCTCGGCTGCCGCCCGGGGCTGGTCGGTGGGGGCGGCGACGGCGGTGCCGCTGCAGAGGGCTCCGGTGGTGACCAGGGCCACCACGAGGCCGGCCGTCCGGTGGAGCCGGCGGGCGAGCGGGCGGGCGGTCCGTCGTGCGTCGTTCACGGTGTGTCCCTTTCGGGTGAATGGGTGGAGGAGCCCGGCGCCCCGGCTGTCGGGGGAGGCAGCCGGGGCGGGGAGGAGTGTGGGTCAGGAGGCGGTGCCGGTGACGGTGTTGCCGGACTTGGTGACGGTGTAGGTGACGGTGTCGCCGGTCCAGAAGCGGAAGGTGAGCGTCGCGGGGGCGCCGTCCTTGAGGGACTTGAGGAAGTCGGGCTTGACGGTGGTGGTGTCGGCGCTGTAGTCGGCGCGGTAGTTGTCGAACGTCTGGTAGGTGGTCCAGGAGGCCGGGCCGGCGGCGGTGCCGTCGGCGTAGGTGGACTGGACGTTGGCCATCAGGGAGCCGTTGAACCGGGTGGGGATGGTGAGCCCGTCGAGCGTTCCGGTGGCGTTGGCCATCGCCGGCTTGTCGTACGAGCGCACGAAGAGCTTCCACGGGACGCCGTCGGAGTACCGGACTTCGAGGGTGGCGTTGATCCCGGCGGCGCGGTCGCCGGCGAGGCGGGTGAGGGCGTCGGCGGTCAGGGTGAGCTGGTCGCCGTCGAGGGTGTAGTCGAGGAAGGGGATGAGGGGGAGGTCGCCCTGCCAGAGGCCGGCGAACCAGAGGCCGTTGCGGTTCAGGGTGATGGTCTGCGCGGTGATGGGGCCGGACTTCGGCAGGAAGAGGTTGTCGGTGGAGGCGGTGCCCGAGCGGGTCCGCCAGGAGCTCTGGATCAGGGCCTTCATCTCGGGGACCTGCCACTGCATGGTGCCGCGGTTCAGGAAGTCGTTGGCGGCGTCCCAGACGGCGGAGGTCATGCCGTTGCGCCGCGCTTCGTAGTTCACGTGCTCGAAGTACTTGAGCATCTCGCCGCGTTCGACGACGCCGGAGTACGGCGAGGTGAGCAGGCCGTACTCGCCGAGGTAGACGGGGATGCCCTTGGCGACGAAGGTGTCGTGCACGCGGGCGAAGCCGTCGGTCAGGTCCGACTGGGCCTTGGCGTCGTAGGTCGTGCCGTTGGCGATGTTCACGCTGAACGGGTACCAGCTGTAGTAGTGCACGGTGGCGACCAGGTTGCGGTCGTTCAGGGAACCCATCGTGGTGGACAGGTCGTCGAGCCAGTGCTGGGCGTTGTTGGTCTCCTCCGAGGGCAGGACGAGCAGGCGGTCCTTGTTCCTGCCGCCGGAGTTGCGGACGATGCTGTGGAAGGAGGTGTTGAGCTCGCGCAGGTACTGGGTCTTCTGGGCGTCGGTCGCGTTGGAGAACTGCGGCTCGTTGATGCTCTCCATGAGCAGCGTGCGCGGCTCGTCCTTGAAGGTCGTGGCGATCTGCTGCCAGGTGGAGTTGAACCGCGCCATGATGCTGTCGTGGTCGGTGGACATCGCGGCGATCCACTTCCACGAGTCGTGGTGGACGTTGATCTCGACGTAGAGGCTGTCCTCCAGGGCGAGGTCGACCACCTGCTTCACCCGCTTCATCCACACCGGATCGATGGTGTAGGGGGCCGTGTCGGACTGGTGCGGGTACCAGGTGACCGGAATGCGGACGCTGCGGAAGCCCTGGGCCTTGAGGCCGTCGAACGTCGCCCTGGTGGTCAGCGGGTTGCCCCACGAGGTCTCGTCGGGGATCGCGTCGAGGGTGTTGCCGAGGTTCCAGCTGGGCTGCATCTGGGCCAC
>NZ_JBFBDY010000991.1:0-1813 GCF_040683475.1 Kitasatospora sp. NPDC093558
CCAGGCCCCCGGCCAGCTCCCGGGCTGCCCGCTCCGCGCCGGGCCCACCGGCGGCCCACGCCGTGACCGCGTCGCGGAACGCCGTCATGCCCGACGGTACGTCCCCTGCCGAACTCCCTTGGCCCGCTGTGCTCATGGCGGCATCCAAGCAGACGGAGCAGCGGATGACGTCGGATTTTCCCGCCGGTGGCGCCTCATGCCCGACGGGCCGGACTGTCGGACCGGTTCCAGATCGGAGCTGAACTCCCGGGACGTGGGCACGGTTGTGTCCGTTCGGGCCGCCTGTGCCATGATCGTCTGCCGGCATGCCGTCATGCCGGCAGGTCGACCTCGGGGGACACATTGAGCCGGATCAACTGCCCGCAGTGCGGGACGCTCGACCAGGTGCGGAGCGTCCCCAGCGTCTACGAGTCGCAGACCAGCACGTACTCGGGGACGAGCACCGGCTACTCCTCCGGCGTCGCGTACGCGAGCGGGGTCGGGGTGATCCCGACCTTCGGCAGTTCGACCGTCCACACCTCCGGCTCCTCCAGCAGCCTCCTCGCGGCCCATATCGCGCCGCCGCCCCCGCCGCGGCTCGCCCCTCAGGGCAGCAGCTGCGGGCTGGCGATCGTGATCGCCCTCGCGGCCGCCTGGGGAGTGATCCTGTTGCCGTACCTGTTCACGTCCGGCGACCGCAACGCCGGGACGAACAGCGCGATCATGTTCACCATCCTGGGCGGCCCGTTCGTCTTCGCGGCCGTGATGATGATCATCCAGCGCTCGAAGGCCCGCCGCCGCTCCCAGGAGGCGTTCGCAGCGCATTCGGTGGTGTACCCGTCCTTCGCCACCGCCTGGAGCGCCACCTACGTGTGCCTGCGCTGCCACGTCGCCTACGTCCCCGAGGGCGCCCTCCCCATCGGCGCCTCCCCCGCCTTCCCGGTCCACCGCTTCCCGGACCTGATCGCCGCCACGGCCGCCCGCCTGCGCGGCGAGATGTGACGAGCGAGACCAGCGCTTCTCCCCGGACGTTGATCCGCGCCTCGCGCGCCGGAGCGCGCGCCCTGCGCCTAACCTGCCACTCGCCTTCAAACTGAAGGTCATGTTCCTCTCCCCTACAGGAGCCGACGTGGCAACTCCGAACAGTGCGCCGTACGGACCGAAGGCAGAGCCGTCGTGAAGGCCGGGCACCTGCTCCGGGCCGTGTTCACCGACCCCACGGGTTCCGTCTCCCCGTCGCTCTACGAGACCGCCCGGCTCGTCGCACTCGCCCCCTGGCTGGCCGGGCATGCGGACCGGCGCCACTACCTGCTGGCCCAGCAGGACCCCGACGGTTGGTGGGGTCCGCAGCGAGGCCATCGCCTGGTGCCGACGCTCAGCGCCGTGGAGGCACTGCTGACGAGCCTGAGCCGGGGCGACTGGCCCGCCGCCGAGCGCACTCGCGCGGCAGCGGCAGCCGACGCGGGGATCGCCGCGCTGCTGTCCGCAGACGGGGACGACCGGCTGCTACCGGACACCGTCGCCCACGAGCTGATCATCCCCGACCTCGTCGGCCGTATCAACGCCCAACTCGCCCACCACAGGCCCGAGTACCGCCTCACGCTCCCGGCCGGACTGTCCCCGGACCTGCCCGAGCGCCTCCGCCGCAAGGTCGAGGCCGCAGGCACCGTCCCGCTCAAACTGCAGCACTCGTTCGAGGCCTTCGCGGACGCCTCCACCGCGCCGCTCATCCCCGACGCACCGGCCCTGGTGGGGAGTTCACCGGCCGCCACCGCCGCCTGGATCGCGCTGCGCGGCGGCCCCGACCGCTGCCCCGGGCGCGCCCGGGCGCTGG
>NZ_JBFBDY010000992.1:0-1806 GCF_040683475.1 Kitasatospora sp. NPDC093558
CCCCGGAGCTCTCGCACGGACCTGAACCGGTCCGGTCTGGCAGCGCCCGGTCGGCGGGGCCTGGGCCGGCCCTCGCCGGGATCGGCCGTGAACCGCCGTCACGGACCGGGCCGGGCTGCTGTCATCCGGCGCACACCGTTTCGCCGCCGAGCCCGGGGAATACGAGCGTTGCGCAGTTGGTCGTGATCGGGCTCGGGACGGCCACCTGATGGTTGAGGGTCGTATTCCCCTCCACGGTTGTGGTGATATCGGAAAATACTTTTGGAGTATCGCTTTCGTCGCACCCCTGCAGTGAGAGGTGGATGCTCTGTGTGGTCGGACAGAAGACGCTCGCCGAGATGGACGTGACCGCATTCGTGGTCGTGGGCTTGCCGACTTCCAGGCTGCAGGGGAATTCCTGGGCGTGGGCGGGAGTCGCGGGTGCGAGGGTGAGCAGCGGCGCGGCAGCCAGGACGGCTGCCACCAACCCCCTGCGTACAGATCTGTTCTGGGCCGGCATCGTAAGTCCTCCGAAGGATGGGTCGGTTGAGTCAACTGACGGCTCGTCTGTGACGTGCGCCCACTACGGTGTGTGAAATCGCAAGTCAGGATGTTCACACACATAAGATGAAAATCGGACCGACTCGCCAGGCCGTGGTCCGTCCCGCACCCGATCAGCCTCACAGCACCAGGTCCGCGGACACTAAGCCGGCCGCGGTGTTGATCCGTGACTGCGCCCGGCGCCGCCTCCGGCTGCGCCGCCGGGCTCCCCGCTCGCGTGCCGCCCGTCGCGTGCTGTACTGAAAGCGGGGCACGAGCCGCCGCCGGCGCCTGGTACGAGAAGGTGCGGATCATGGAGTTATTCGATCTCTGGGCCGGTCAGTACCAGCTCGACAGCCAGATTTTCGGGGCGATCACCCTTGCCAACCAGCGGCTGTCCGAGGCCGCCGCGGTGATGGACGAGGCCACCGAGTCGCAGGTCCCGGGCGGGGTGGACGGGGCGGTCGTGCGGTGGCGGGACGAGCCGGGGGTGGCCGGGTTCTGGGGGTTCGGCCTCTGGTTGCCGAAGCGCGGCGGGCCGCCCCAGCCGACCGCCTTCGTCGACCAGGCGCTCGCACCGGTCGAGGGCAGGCCGGTAGCCACGGACGAGGAGACGGTGTCCCGGATGCGGGCGCTCGGCATGACGTTCGACCCCATGAGCATCGGCCTGTGGATGGTGGGGCGCGGCTCGCCCACGCCGCAGCACTGCGCACCGGGACAGACGGTGACGGTCCCGGGCAGGTCGGCGACGCTCGGCTGCCGGGTGACGCTGAGCAATGGCAGGGTGGCGATCAGCACGGCGGGGCACGGCGCTCGGACCACCAACCTCATCGCGGACGTCGCAGGCACTCGCATCGGGCGCGTCGCACACTCCGTGTGCCCGCAGACGCAGACGCCGGGGACGCCCTGCGCGGACATCGCGCTGATCGCTCTCGACCGCAACCACCAGGAGGGCGCCCACCGGGCGTTCCAGGCCTACCAGGCCACCTCGGCAGGGGACGACCTCCTTGTCAACGTGCCGGCCGGCACCCAGCAGGCGTGGGCCCGCGCGGTGCTCCCGACGCTCTGGCTGAACCGCACGTGCGGCGCGTGGGCGAACGTGATCGAGACGGACCATCACGTCAGCGTCCAGGGCGATTCGGGCTCGACGGTCGAGGTCGGCACCACTGTCGGCCACCCGACCGGCCACGTCGTGGCCGGCGACGCGGTCCGGACCGTCATCCAGGACCTGGACTACCAGCTCGGATGGTTCAACGCGGCCATCCGGCCGTGAACGGAACGCGTTGG
>NZ_JBFBDY010000993.1:0-1803 GCF_040683475.1 Kitasatospora sp. NPDC093558
GTCGGCCTGCTCGCCGCCGCCGCGGGCCGTCCCCGCGAAGCCGACATCTCCGATCTGGTCGGGCTTCGCCTGGGCGTGCGCGTCGACCAGCCCGGCACCCTGCTGCGCGACTACCACACCGTCAACGATTACCGGGGCCGGCCGCTGCCGCAGGCGGGCGTCAACGCCAAGGGCCTGCAGAAGCCGACCTCCCCGGCCAAGGACACCCACGTCACCCACCGCTACTACCTCCAGGACGCGGTGTTCGTCGCGGCCGTCCAGGGCCCGGTCGCCCTCGTCACGACGCTCGCCGAGGCCATCCGCCACCCGGCATTCCCGCTCGCCCTCGGCCGGCGCTCCTGCGTCCCCACGCAGCCGATCGCCCTCGGGACGGCGCGCGAGGGCACCTTGGAGGACGTTCTCTCCACCGAACCGTGGCAGGCGGGGCAGAGCACCAAGGACGCCTACCACCGGCGGGCCACGCGCGGACCCGAGCCGTTCTCCCCGCACCGGATCGACCTCGCCGCGACCTTCGACGACCCGACCGGCGGCGACACGCTGCAAGACGTCCCGCTCTCGTTCGAACCCCGCCGACGAGGCTTCACCACCCGCCGGATCCGCCACGCTTGGCTCGACATCCCCACCGGCCTGGCCCCGTCCACCACGACCGCTCAACCGGCCGCCGCGGCCGGCGACCACGACCCGTTCGCCCTGCTGGGCTGGTGACCCGATGACCTACCTCTCCCGCATCCGCATCAACCCCCTGCGCGCCGCGAGCCGCACCCTGCTCGCCAACCCCCGCTCCCTGCACGGCGCCGTCATGGCCGGTATCCCCGACAACGTCCCGGGCGACCGGATCCTGTGGCGTCTGGACGCCGACCACCCGCGCCGCCCCATGCTGCTGGTCCTCACTCCCTCCAAGCCCGACTGGACCCACATCGTCGAACAGGCAGGATGGCCCGACGCCGAAGGCGAGCACTACGCGATCCGCGACTACAGCCCGCTGCTCGACCAGCTTGCCATCGGCCGCGAGTTCGCCTTCCGGCTCAAGGCCAGCCCCGTCCAGAACACCTCCAAGCCCGAGAAGGCCGGTTCACACCGCACCAAGACCGCCGCCGAACTCCACCACCGCTCCTACCGTATGGCCCACCGAACCGCCGCTCACCAGCTCACCTGGTTCCTGGAGCGCACCGACCGCTGGGGCTTCACCATCCCCGCAGCGCGAACCGACGACCCGGCCCCGGGCCTCGAACCGGATTCCTCGGAAACCTCCGCCGACGCACAGCCGGCCCGGGAGGCGAGGATCACCGACCGCAGCCGCAGCTCCTTCACCAAGCCCGGCACCCGGACCCCGGTCACCCTCACCACCGCCACCTTCGAAGGCCGTCTGCGCATCAGCGACCCCGGCCTGCTGAAGGCAGCACTCCTCGGCGGCATCGGCCCGTCCAAGGCCTACGGCTGCGGCCTGCTCACCCTCGCCCCGCCGGCGACCGGAGCCCGGTGACAGATGGCCGACATCTGGTGGAAGGCCCATCCACACGACCTGCACCGCCTCGCCGACCGCGTCTCCAGCGTCTACGTCGAGCGCAGCCACATCGACCGCGACGAGAACGCCGTCGTCGTCATCAACAGACACGAGACCGTCCGCGTCCCCGCCGCCATGGTCGCCGTCATCCTCCTCGGCCCGGGCACCCGCATCACCCACGGCGCCGTCAACCTCCTCGCCGACTCCGGCACCACCGTGTGCTGGGTCGGCGAGCAAGGCGTGCGCATGTACGCCGCCGGCCTCGGCCCCAGCCGAGGCGCGGCCCTCCTCAACCGCCA
>NZ_JBFBDY010000994.1:0-1798 GCF_040683475.1 Kitasatospora sp. NPDC093558
CGATCACCCAGCAGGACTGGAACGACGTCACCTACGCGGGCGGCCTGTTCGCCGCCGCCTGCGCGCACGCCGGCCGCACCGCCAACCCGGTGCCCGCCGCCGTCGACCGCGCCAAGTGCACCAACTGCAACTGGATGATGGCCGGCTGCCGCTTCGACGCGAAGCGCTCCCTGCTGCTCAACTACCTGCCCGCCGCGCTCGCCCACGGCGCCGAGATCCGGCCGCTGCACGAGGTCCAGAAGCTCACCCGCACCGACGACGGCGGCTACCGCGTCCACTACAACGTCGTCGACGACGTCGACTACCGCGTCCACCACGAGAGCGGCGTCATCGACGCGAAGATCGTCGTCCTCGCGGCCGGCGCCGGCGCCACCCCCGTCATCCTCCAGCGCTCCGAGGCGGACCTCGGCCGGATGCCGCACGCCGTCGGCCGCTACTTCTCCGGCAACGGCGAGCGCCTCAACACCGCCGTCGTCGACGAGGACAAGGCCCGCGACCTGCTCGGCCTCGGCCGCGGCGAGGGCCTCGCCCCCTACGGCGCCAACCAGATCGGCAAGGGCCCGGTCGTCGCCAGCTGGGACACCCTCGACGGCTCGCGGCCGGTCGGCTCCCGCTACTCGCTCGAACAGCTCTACTTCCCGCCCGGCTTCGGCACCATCCTCGCCCAGGTGCGGGACGCCACCGGGCCCAGCTGGTTCGGCCGGGAGAAGAAGGAACTCGTCCGGCAGTGGCAGTCCTGGCTGACCATCTTCACCATGGTCGAGGACGACAACGAGGGCGTCTTCGGCCCGCCACCGCCCACCGGCAACGCCGTCCGCATCTCCCAGCAGATGCTCGGGCGCGGTCCGATCGGCTACGAGCCCACCGAGAGCACCCTGCGCGGCTGGGCCGAGTCGGACGCCGCCGTCAAGGACATCCTCGAACGCGACGGCCTGGCCCGCGTGATGCCCTGGACCAACGACGTCGTCGGCGCCTATACCGTGCACCCCCTCGCGTCCTGCCGCATCGGCGACGACCCGGAGACTTCCGCCCTCGACGACGGGCACGAACTCCGCGGCCACCCCGGCATCTTCGTCACCGACGGATCCGCCGTCCCGGCCGCCCTGACGGTGAACCCGGCGCTCACCATCTCGGCCCTCGCCGAGCGCGCGATCCCGGGCATCGTGCGGGCCGCCCGGGAACGCGGCGTGGACGTCGAGTACGGCGCGCCCGGCCCCGGCGGCGAGACCGCGGGACGGCGCGGGGTGAAGTCCCAACTGCCCGGTCTGCTGGGCCAGTAGTCGTGGCAGGACCACTTCTGCGGGTTGCGCTGAGGGGCTCCCTCGGCCAGGTCCGTCACGTCGCCCCCGTCCGCCCGGCGCGGGCGGGGGCCCCGGAGGCCCGCGTCTACGCCGAGGTGGAGCGGGAGTTCGGGATGCTCGCGCCGCCCGTCGCCCTGCACGCGCCGGCCCCGGCGGTGCTGGCGGCGGCGTGGATGATGCTGCGCGAGACGCTCGTCGCGGCAGGCCGGGCGGACCGGGCGCGGAAGGAGGCGGTGGCCGCGGCCGTCTCCCGGGCCAACGCGTGCCCGTACTGCGTCGAGGTGCACACGACGGCGATCGAGGCGCTCGGCGGTTCGGCGGGGGAGGGGCCGTTGGAGCCGTTCCCGCCGTCGCTGGCAGCGGAGTTGGTGGGGGTGGCGGTCACCTTCCACTACCTCAACCGGATGGTGAGCCTGTTCCTGGGCGACAGTCCGATGCCGCCCAAGGCCCCGCCGGCGGCCCGGCGGGCGGCGCGGGCGCTGCTCGGCCGGCTCGCC
>NZ_JBFBDY010000995.1:0-1795 GCF_040683475.1 Kitasatospora sp. NPDC093558
GCCGGGCGGCTCCTGCGGCTCGGCTTCGTGCGGCAGGACGGGCAGGACCTCCCCGGCGAGCTCCCCCAACGCCAGCGTCGCCTACGGCTCCAGGCGGGGGTCGTCGATGTCGACAGTCGAGATCCCCGGCGGATACAGCCCCGGACGGGCCGTCAGGATCAGGTGCTGCAGCGGGCGCACCGGCGTGGGCAGGCTCGTCGCGATCGCGTGAGCCACATCCGGACCGCCGTACCCGTCGCGGACCATGGTTGCCACCAGCACGGCGGTGGTCGCGTCCAGGGGCTCGAACTCGAGCGCGGGCAGCGCCATGACCGCGTGCGCGGCACCCTCGTCCTTGATCTCGGCCTCGACCAGGCACAGCACCGGAACCAGAAGATGCTGGAACGGGCTGTGCAGAGCGGAGTCCACGATCCGGTGCAGGCGCGGGTGACCGGCGGCCAGCGCGGACAGGGCGCTGGAATCCAGAATGATCACGCGCTGCGCCTCGGGGCGACCTTGGCACGGGCGTCGGCCGCGGCGATGTCGTAGACCCGCTGCAGCAGGTCGGGGCCCTCGTCCAGCTCCGCGTCGGTCAGCGTCATCCCGAAGTGTTCCCGCAGCAGGCGGCGGCCTTCGGCAACGCGCTCCGCGATCTGCTCCGCGGTGGGCTGCTGCTCCACCAGCAGGGCCACCTGGGCGCCGATCGTGGTGCCGCGGGCCGCCGCGAGGGCGGCCAGCCGGTCACGCGTATCAGGGGAGACCTTGATCGTCGCATCAGCCATACCGCGATCGTACACCGCCGGTACACCAGCGGTGTACCGATCTTTCCGCTCTTCCCGCGCAGTGCGGCCGACTGCAGGTCTTCGGGAAACGGCCCGGCCCGCACCCCGTCCCTGCGCCCGCGGCCACGGGCTGGCGCGCGGGCGCCGTTGCGGGTAATCCGGAAAGGTGTTCCGAATTCGGCCGGCGACTTCGCCCCGGCGACTGGCTGTCACCGGTGCGAAGTCCTGGCTACCTGTCCCGCCCGAGGCGGCCGGTACATTTCCTAGCTGATTTTCGTGCACTCCGTCTCATCCAGTTGAAATTTGCCATTGCTTACGAGTACAGTTCCATGCTGTGCATCGGACCAGGTGACAGACGGGTGATTGCCGGCGCCGCCTACCGTAGGGCCGCTCGCGGCCGATACGTGAATGCACTTTCCGGAGCGGGTACCGGGGGATTTCTCACCACCGCCGTCCGTAGCGGCGGTGGTGAGACCCGTGGTGGCACCTGTCACGGCGGCCGTGAGGATCAGGACCAGCATCTTCGTGTGGTGCTTTTTCATGTCTCGCCTTCCGTGGGGCTGCTCTGACCCAGGGTGAGGTCATGAGATGTCTCCTTCTGCTACTGCGAGACACGTCCTGGCGGACAGTGCTAGGCGAGCCCGGCGGGCTCGCCTCTCGCATATCGAAATCTTCGACCACGGGCGCCATCCGGAATGGATGACGCTCGCAGAGGAGAGCGTATCCCACAAAGCGGTTCCGGGGAAGGAATTCCTCCCCCCACTCGCAAAGAAATTACCGCCCGTGAGCGGCCGCCGTCCTGCGCGTTATTTGATCCGGATATTCTCCATGCCTGAAATATTCATGAGATCCATTGGGGAACGGTAAAGCTTACGGCAGTCCGGGCGGCCCCCGCAGGAAGTTCTCCTCGACGGCGGACCGGCCTGCGGCCGGGTTGGCCACGCTGGCACCGTTCCCGGCGTCCCAGATCGCGGTCCCGACGCTACCGCAGCCACCGGATCGCGCCCAATCCGAAGGGCGCGAGCGCGCAACGT
>NZ_JBFBDY010000996.1:0-1795 GCF_040683475.1 Kitasatospora sp. NPDC093558
GCCACCTCGGCAGCGCCGCCGTCGCCCGAGCCCGTGCGTGGACGGGCAGCAGCGACGGCACGCTCCGGCAACTCGCCGCCGGAGTCCTGTCCGGATCCGGCGAGCAAGAGGACAGCCCGTACCTCCTGGACCTCCTCACCAAAGCAGTTGACGCGGAAGACTGGTGCGCAGCCGAGACACCCGCGCGGGGCCTCGGCCGGCTCGGCACCACCGAGGCAACCGACGCCCTCGTCTGCGCCTGGGAGTCGACGATCCACTCCTACGCCCGCAAGGCGATCCTCAAAGGCCTACGCGGCTGCGCCCCCGCAGCAACGGCGGACGGCTTCACCGAGGAGGGACTCGACGACTGCGAACCCGGCGTGCAGGATGCCGCCTGCCGCCACGCCCCCGACACGCCTCCCGCCCGGGCCCGGCTCGTCGTGCTCTCCACCGACCCGCTCGCGGGCGAGCTCCGGGAGTCCGCGCGTCGGCGCCTGGAATCCTGCGCTGCCGTCGGCAATACGACAGGACCGTGCTCATGAGGCAGGCTGCTGGTACGAGATCCCGAGGTCTCACAGCCCACCGACCCGCCTCAGAGCGTTGCCGTCTTATGGCCGATGGCTCTCGACCAGGTAGGCGCCCCTCCCGAGGTTCGCCAGGATGCGGTCGGCGGTCGCCTCCGCCGATAGGTCGCTGGAGTCCAGGACGTTCGGCTCGTAGACGCCCAGGTCGCTGAACTGGGCGTACATCGACCGGATCGGTTCCGGGTCGGTCAGGGCGTCGCCGGTGCGGCCGGTCGCCCGGTCCAGGGTGGTGCGCTGGTCCGGGCGGAGGACGACGTAGTTCAGCGGCACGCCCCGCGCCTCGGCGGCGGTACGGAAGAGGTCGACGAACCACGGGCCGACGACGCCGTCGTACACCACGTGGTAGCCGCCGGCGGCGTAGCCGAACGCCGCCGCGACCAGGACGTCCAGGACCACCTGGTTCTGCCGGTGGGCCTCGGGCAGGTAGGGCGGGAGCCGGCCCTGCTTGATGTAGCGCCAGAAGTCGTCACTGTGCAGGTGGACGCTCGGGGACAGCCGATCGGCGAGGAGCGCCGCCACGGTGCTCTTTCCGGCGCCGGGCGGACCCGTCACGACGATCACCTGACCGCGGGCGGGGTCGGTCTGCTCGGAGGTCGGTGGATTCATCCCGTCACCGTGCCACGTTCGGCGGGCGCTTCGCTCCCGAATTTACCTCCCCTGCAGGTCGACGGGCTCGCGCTCAGCGGGGCCCGCGGCCGATGTCGCGGCCGAGTTCGAGGGCGAGGATCTGGTCCAGGCGCACGAAGGTCTCGAAGCGCGTGCCGGGTGACAGGTCGGTGCGGGCCTCCAGGGCGTCGAGTGCGCGCAGCGTGACCCGGGCGTCCAGGTCGTCGTCGAGGGCGTCGAAGCTCGCCGCGACCATGTCGGCCTCCGGCGGGCCGGAGGGCATGGAGGCGAGGTCGGCGACGAGCGCGCGCCAGCGGGTCAGCTTGTCGGCGGCGTCCGCGAGGGTGTCGGTGGTCAGCCGGACCGGGGCCGTGACGGGGTGTTCGAGGAGGGCGAGGCGCAGCGCGAGCGGATCGTCCTCGGGGGTGAGGGCCGGGGACGGCAGTTCGTCCGTCACCGGACCGGTGAGCAGGAGGACGGCGGCCGACGGCTCGGGGTTCGCGTCCGATCGGCTGGTGACCGTCAGATCGGCCGCCGTGTCCGCCTCCCCGCCTGTGCGCCGCTGGGCGGGCGGGTGGATGCCGAGGCGGTCGGCGGCGATGCGCAGGGCCCGGTTCTCCTCGTCG
>NZ_JBFBDY010000997.1:0-1791 GCF_040683475.1 Kitasatospora sp. NPDC093558
CGTCACCCCGCTGCGCGACGAGGGCGTGTGCGCGGACCTGCACGTGGGCTCCGGGGCACCCGTCGGCTCGGTGACGGTCCTGGCCGCGGCGGACGCCGGGGCGGGGCGGGCGCCAACGCCCGTGCCCGGCTGCGCGGTTGCCGACCGGACCGCCGACCTCGTCGCCGTCCGCCCGGGTCGCGGCGCGCTCGTCCGGGCACTCTCCGGGGCGGGAACGGGCAGCACCGAGTACCTCGTGACGGACGCGGGCGTGCGCTACCCCCTGCCGTCCGCGGGCGCCGTCAAACAGCTCGGCTACGGCGGTTCGAGCCCGGTCGCCGTCCCGTCGGGCGTGCTGGGGCTGCTGCCGACGGGCCCGGTCCTGGACCCGTCCGGCCTGGTCGGCGACGCCGCGGCGAGCGCTCCCGCGGGCCGCGCGAGTTCTCCCACCTGCGGCTGAACCCGCCCGCGAACAGCCTCCGTTGACGAGGTAGACCGACGAACGAAAGGAGCTCCGATGACCACCCCCGCACCCGGCGGCATGCTCAATGTGGAGCAGCAGGCGATCCAGAACGCCCTGCAGAGCCTTGAGGGCCAGATCTCGCAGATGATCAGCTCCGGCCAGACGGTCGAGCGGATCAACATGGAGATCGCCGCCAACTACGTCTCCGGGGCCAGCAAGGCCTTCCAGGACAAGGTCGGCGACTGGGTCGTGAACTACAAGCGGGTCATGCAGGCCTTCGACAAGCTCACCCAGGACCTGGGCAGCGCCCGCTCGATCCTCACCAAGGCGGAGGAGGACGCCCACGTCCAGGGCGGCAACTGGGGTGCCTCGGACGGCGTCTTCCACGCTCTTGGCGGCAAGAGCTGACGCTCAGTCACCACCCTTATAAAACCCACGAACACGAGAAGGAGACGCCATGAGTGGCCCCACCGACATCATGCTCAGGCACGAGTCGATCGACGCGGCCTTCCAGGACCTGCTCAGCGCGGCCCACACCATGCAGAGCGGCCTGGAAGAGCTGATCCAGCAGCTCCAGGGCATGGAGGCGAACGCCGGCCAGTACAAGCAGGCGTTCACCGAGTTCCTGAACATCGCGAGGAGCAGCTCCAGCGCCATGCACGACGACATGCGCGACGGCGCCCGGGCCCTCGACGAGATGAACCAGGCGATGAAGTACGCCGACCGGGCCGCCGCCGCGGGCTTCTGAGCGGAGCACGGGCATGGCCAAGGAGATCAAGGTCAGCGACCAGGCCTTCAACGATCTCAAGACGAACGTGGAGACCTGGCGGCAGTGGCTCCTCGGCGACGCCACGCCGCCGAACCTGCCCAAGCCGACGGACGGTCACGCGAACCTCATCGACCAGGTCGAGGCATTCGCGGGCGGCGCCGACGCTCCCGGGAACCGGGCGCGCCCGGACACGTACACCAAGCTGCTGGGTGCGCTCGGGAACGGGGCCTCGACCGCCATGCAGAACCAGTTCAAGGCCTACGCGGTCGGCGTGAAGGCCGAACTGGACGCGCTCGTGAAGTCGTTGGACAACGTCTCGCTGGGGCTGGAGATCGCCAGGACGAAGTTCACGGAGGGTGAGGATCACGCACTCACCGCCGCGGACATGTTCACGATCCTCAGCAGTCCGTCGACGACCCCGTCGCCGGGGCCCCCGGGGGCCCCGCCACCAGCGCAGTGACGATCGCCGTCGGCCCCGGGTGGGCCCGGGCCCACGGGGGCACGGCGTGCGTCGGGGGGGCGTGCGTCCGCACCCCCGGGACCCAGACCAAACCACCAAACCCCGGTGTGTGTGTAGAGA
>NZ_JBFBDY010000998.1:0-1791 GCF_040683475.1 Kitasatospora sp. NPDC093558
CGGTACGACGGCCTGCCCGCCCTCGTCCGGGCCCGCGCGGAGGCCGGCCACCCGGTGGCCGCCACCCAGGACTTCCCCCGGCTGCTGTGGAAGATCGCCCGGTTCCGGGCCCGCTCCCTGTGGCCGGCGATCGAGCACACCCGCGACAACCCCCACGCCACCCTCGTCATCGCCGTCGGACCGGGCCGCGCCCGCCGCCGCCGCGCCCTGCTGCGCCGCCAGCTGCGCCGGGCCGGCGTGTCCGCAGCGATCCTGACGGTCCGTCAACTCGACGCCGTCGGCGAGGTCTGAACCCCGACAAGGAGCCTCACCGTGCGCGTACTGGTCCTGTGGCCACCCCACGTCCCCAGCTACTTCAACGCCGGCCACCACCTGCCGGTCTTCTCCGTCGCCGCCTACCTGCGCACCAAGGGCCACCAGGTGGACGCGCTCGACGCCGGCGCGCTCAACCGGACCTGGAAAGAACTGGCCGACCGCCTCCACCAGGGCCGCTACGAGGCCGTCGTCATCGTCAACGAGTACGACGTCGTCGAGGGCGTGCGCCGGGCCGCCGACTACGCCCGCGCCCTACTGCCCGATGCCCTGCTCGTCACCGTCGGCCGGCTGAGCTACCAGAACCCCGGCTTCTTCCACGCGCTCGACCTCGACGCCGTCGTCGCGAGCGGCGACTACGAGGCCGGCACCGCCGCCGCACTCGACTGGGCCCGCGACGGCCGCCCCCCGGTCGACGGCCTGCCCGGCGTGCACCTGCGCCACTCCGGCGGCTGGCACCGGCCGAGCGCCCCCGGCACCTGGCTGCCCGCCGACGAGTGGGCCCTGCCCGACGTCTCCGAGATCCCCTACGCCGCCTACGAGAACCTCTACCGCACCGACGAGAACAAGTTCTGCGGCATCCCCGAACGGCTCGAACTCGTCGCCCCGGTCGCCCGCGGCTGCCCCGTCGGCTGCAGCTTCTGCGACGTCCCGCCCATGCAGGGGCTGCGCGAACGCCGGCTGACCGTCGAGCGCACCATCGACTACATCCGCGACAGCTTCGCCCGGCTGCCGTTCGAGTACGTCGCCTTCTACGCGCCCACCTTCACCCTCAACCGCGCCTGGGTCCTCGACCTGTGCACCGCCCTCGACGCCCAACCGCGCCGCTACCCCTGGAAGTGCGCGACCACCCTGCACCACCTCGACGAGCAACTCGTCGCGCGGATGGCGGCCGCCGGCTGCATCCGGATCAGCGTCGGCGTCGAGACCTTCGAGGAGAACGCCGAACCCGGACTGCCCCGCGTCAAGCGCCGGGCCGAGACCCGCACCGAGGAGGTCGCCCGCTGGTGCCGCACCCATGGGATCGAGCTCAACTGCTTCGTGATCGTCGGCCTGCCCGGCACCACCCCCGAAGGCGCCCGGCACACCATGGCCGCCGTCAAGGACCTCGGCGCCCGCGTCCGCCCCACCCTCTACACCCCGTACGAGCAGATGCGCGCCGACATGACCGAGGCCCAGCTCAGCGCCTACAACCGGCAGACCTTCGCCGACCCCGACGCCGTCCGCGCCACCACCGGCCGCGAACCGGAGGAGTTCCTCGCCCTGCTCTACGGCGGCGACGATTACCGGACCCCGGCCACCGAACGCATCCCCACCACCGAGCGTCCCCGGGTCGTCGAGCTCCTGCCCGTCGTCGACGCCGGGCAGCCCCGGTGAGCGCGGGGCGCCTGCCGGCCGACCACTTGCCGGCCGATCATCGACAGCAGCACCGACTCGTAGTTGACCAGCGCCCCCACCTTGCCCGGCTCGGCCTTGGTG
>NZ_JBFBDY010000999.1:0-1790 GCF_040683475.1 Kitasatospora sp. NPDC093558
GCCGCAGGTAGCGCGGGTCGGTGCGCTCCAGGGACAGCAGGACGTAGAGGTCGGCGCAGTCGAAGTCCGGGTCGTGGGCGGGCTCGCCGCAGACCCAGGCGCCGAGGCGCAGGTAGCCGCGGAGCAGCGCGGGCAGCGCGCCGCGCTCGGCGCGGGGCACGCCGGTGGCGTCCCAGCGGCGGTGCGGGGTGACGCGGTACTCCTCGGGGGCCAGGTACTTGGCGCTGACGGCGTCCCAGACCCGGGCCGCCGTGGCGCCCTGGTCGTCGAGCGGGACGGAGCAGCAGCCGCCGAGCCAGGTGTTGCCGGTCTCGACCATGTAGCGGGCGATGCCGCCCCACATGAGGTTGATGACGGCGCCGTTGCCGCGGTGCTCGGCGCTGATGCAGGAGCGGCCGACCTCGACCAGGCCGGGGCGGACCGGGGCCAGCGCCGAGAGGTCGAACTCGCCGTCGGAGTAGAGCCGTCCGGCCCGGCGGGCGGCCTCGGGGCGCAGCAGCCGGTAAGTGCCGACGACGGCGCCGGCCTCGCCCTCGCGGACCAGCAGGTGGTCGCAGTACTCGTCGAAGGGGTCGGCGTCGAGGCCGGCGACCGGGCTGTGTAGGACGGCGCCGAGCTCGCCGGCGAAGACCTCGTGGCGCAGGCGCTGGGCGGCGCGGACGTCGTCCTCGTCGCGGGCGAGGGAGACGGTGTAGGCGGGCGCAGGCGTGGGGTCCTGGCGCTGGGCGGGCACCGCCGGGGTGTCGTGGGTGGGGGCGACTGCGGTCGGAGCGTACGTGGGGACGGTGGTCATGGCGGACCCTCCAGGGCAGCACGGGCGGCGGTGCCGCGGTTCTCGTGGCACCGGCCCGGTTCGCACGCGTCGGGCATGGGCGCGAACCGGTCACCGGTATGTCTGTCCGAGTCGGCTGGAATTCACGTTGCCGTTCGGCGGAGGGCAGATGTGCAGCTGTTGAATGGGACCACCCGCGTCCGGTGGTCATCTGCCGGGCACCTGCGGGTCGTTCGGCGCTCGCCGGGTGGGGGTGGACACGACAGGGCCCCGCCGGGTACGACCGGCGGGGCCCTGGCGAGCGGTGCGCGGGTGCGCGGCGGCTGGGTCAGTACGCGCGCCAGCCCTCCGGGTCGACACCGCCCGGGATGGCGCCGGCCGGGCCGTACGGTTCGCGGGTGAGCACGAAGGAGCCGAGGTCGAGGTGGCTGACGGTGCCGTCGGCGGCCCGGACGACGCGCAGGGTCTCGCCCGCGTAGTAGTTGTCGAGCCCGGTCCAGGTGCCGTCCGGCTCGGCGCGGAAGCGGGAGTTGCGGTGGCCGCCGCCGAGCGGGCCGAGTTCGAGGCCGCGGTCGGCGGTGAGCCGCAGGGCGTGCGGCGCGGCGCCCCAGTACCAGGGGCCGGTGAGCGCGAGGAGGTCCCGGTCGACCTCGGGCAGCGGGCGCCACGGCTCCGGGATCCGCGGCTCGTGCTCGGCGGTGATGGCGATCAACTGGGCTGCCAGCAGTGGGGTGTTGGTGCCGCTGGTGGCGTTGGCGAGGGCGAGGGCCGCGAGGCCGTCCTGCTCGCTGACCCACAGCCCGGCGGTGAAACCGGGCATCGAGCCGGTGTGCCCGTACAGCACCCGGCCTTCGTGGCGCAGGAGTTGGAGGCCGAGGCCGTAGGCGGTGGTCCAGTCGGCGTTGTCCGGTCCGACGGCGGGGCGATCGTCTGGGTGGGCATCGGCGCCTCGGCGTTCCAGCAGTTCGTCGGCATCAACGTGATCTTCTACTACTCGTCGTTCCTCTGGCAGTCGGTC
>NZ_JBFBDY010001000.1:0-1790 GCF_040683475.1 Kitasatospora sp. NPDC093558
GCCGAAGGCGAAGCCGGGCCGCAGGTAGGCGGGGCTGATGTTGAGCTTGCGGTCGGCCAGGAACACGTCGATCACCTGGTGCGAGTCCACCCCGAGCGCCCGGCACACCGCGCCCAGCTCGTTCGCGCAGCCGATCTTGAGGCCGTGGAACGCGTTGTCCGCGTACTTGATCGCCTCGGCCGTCGGGACCGGCACCCGGAACACCTCGCCGGGCAGGCCGCCGTACAGCGCCGCGACCACGTCGCCGCTCGCCGGGTCGAGTTCGCCGATGACGGTCTTCGGCGGGTCGAAGAAGTCCCGCACGCTCGTGCCCTCGCGCAGGAACTCCGGGTTGACCGCCACCCCGAAGTCCGTCCCGGCCGAGCCGCCGGTGTGCTTCTCCAGGATGGGCACCAGCAGGTCCAGGCACGTGCCCGGGAGCATGGTGCTGCGGAACACGACGGTGTGCCGGCCACCCCGCCCGCCCCGCTCGGCCAGCGCGGCGCCGATCTGCTCGGTGACCCGCTCCAGGTACGTCGTGCACAGGCTGCCGTTGGCCTCCGACGGCGTGCCCACGCACACCAGCGACACCTCACTGCCCAGGACCGCCTCGCGGACGTCGCCGGTCGCCCGCAGCGCCCCGGACCGCACGACCTCCCCGATCAGCTCGCCGATCCGCTCCTCGACCACCGGAGCCTTGCCCTCGTTGACCAGCTCGACCTTCACCGGGTTCACGTCCACCCCGATGACCTCGTGCCCCAGGCTCGCCAGGCACGCGGCCGACACGCAGCCCACGTAACCGAGCCCCAAGACGCTGACCCTCATGACCCGTTCCTCCCCTCGGGCAGGCCCCATGGGCCGGCCATCCGCGCACCGTTCGGACGACACCCCCGTGCTTCAGTAGGCCCCCTGCCCGTGAAGCACCGCACGCAGCGTTTTCCACAAGATCACCGTGTCGAGGGCCAGCGACCAGTCCTCCACGTACCGCAGGTCCAGCCGCACCGCCTCCTCCCACGGCAGGTCGCTGCGCCCGCTGATCTGCCACAGGCCGGTGAGCCCGGGCTTGACGAGCAGCCGCCGCCGGATGTCCGGGCCGTACGCGGCGGACTCCTCCGGCAGCGGCGGGCGCGGACCGACGAGCGACATCGAGCCGGTGAGCACGTTGAGGAGTTGCGGCAGCTCGTCGAGCGAGTACCGGCGCAGCACCCCTCCCACCCGGGTCACCCGCGGATCGCGGCGGAGTTTGAACAGCAGTCCCGCGCCCTCGTTGCGGTCGGCCAGTTCGGCGCGCGCCCGGTCCGCCCCGGCGACCATCGTGCGGAACTTGACCAGGGTGAACTCGCGGCCGTCCTTGCCGACCCTGTGCTGCCGGTAGAACGCCCCGCCCCGGCTGTCCGCCAGCACGACCAGCCCGACGAACACCATCAGCGGCGCGAGCAGGACCAGCAGGACCGCGGCGCCCAGCCGGTCGACGACCTCCTTGACGGCCCGCCGGCCCCCGCTGAAGGCCGGCATGCTGACCCGCAGCATCGGGATCCCGAGCACCGCGTCAACGTGCAGGCGCGGGCCGGCCACCTCCATCAGCACGGGCGCCACCACCATCTCGGCGTCGCCGCCCTCCAGGTTCCAGGCCAGCCGCTGCAACCGGTCCGGCGTCCAGTGCGGGTCCGGTGTGATCGCGACGACCCGGTAGCCGTCCCGGCGGACGTGGTTGGCGACGTCCGTCAGCCGGCCGACCACCGGCACGCCGTCCAGCCGGTCACCGCCGGGGCCGAGGGCGTACGGCGTGCACACCGCCTCCACCCGCCAGC
>NZ_JBFBDY010001001.1:0-1788 GCF_040683475.1 Kitasatospora sp. NPDC093558
CCATCGACGCCGCCCTCAAAGACGGCGGATGCCGGCCGGACGACATCGGGCACATCAACGCGCACGGCACCTCCACTCCCAGGAACGACGCGCTCGAAGCAGCCGCCCTCACGCGGGTGTTCGGGGACCGCATGCCACCGGTCACCGCCCCCAAGGGCGTCATCGGCCACTCCCTCGGTGCGGCCGGGGCCATCGAAGCCGCCTACACCGTCCTCGCACTCCGCCACCAGAAAGTGCCACCGGTGGCGAACTTCCAGGAGCAGGACACGGACCACGAGATCGACATCGTCGCCGGAGAACCGCGTCCCGTCTCCTCGGACACCGCCCTGAGCTTCTCCTTCGGCTTCGGCGGGCAGAACGCGGTCCTGCTGCTCGCCGCCCCCTGATGCCCGGAAGTCTGCGATGACCCCTCCTCTCGACCTCCTGACAGAGCTGGAACCGACCGTGGCCAGGCTCCTCGACCGCCACCTGGCCGCGGCACCGGTCTGGTTCCCCCACGCCTACATCCCCTGGAGCCACGCCACCGACTTCGACGGCCCGCTGGACGGCACTCCCTGGCGGGCCGAGCAGTCCGGGCTCCCGCAGGCCGTGGCGGACGCGCTGACGATCAACCTGCTGACCGAGGACAACCTGCCCAGCTACCACTTCGAGATCGCCACGCAGTTCGGCCGCGACGGCGCCTGGGGTGCGTGGGTGCACCGCTGGACCGCCGAGGAAGACCGCCACGCCCAGGCGCTGCGCGGCTACCTCCACGCCCGGCGCTGCGTGGACCCCATCGCCCTGGAGCACCAGCGCATGCGGCACGTGTCCACCGGCTACACCAGCAACCACGCTTCCCTGCTGCACGGCCTGGCCTACGTCACCGTCCAGGAACTGGCCACCCGCGAGGCGCACCGCAACACCGGACTGGCCTGTACCGATCCGGTGGCCCGTCAGCTGACCACGAGGATCGCCGCCGACGAGAACCTCCACATGATCTTCTACCGCGACCTGTACACCACCGCGATGGAGTTGGACCCCGACGGCGCCGTCTGCGCCCTGGCCGACGCCATCTGCGCCTTCGACATGCCGGGCACCACCATTCCCGGCTTCCGGCAGCGCGCCCTGCGGATCGCCGCATCCGGCATCTACAACCTCGACGTCCACCACCGTCACGTGCTGCGGCCGCTGCTGCGCGCCCTCGGCGTGCTGACCCGCCCCAGTCTCGGCTCCGCGGGCGAGCAGGCCCGTGACCGCATCGGCCGGCACCTGGACGAGTTGCAGAGGAGGGCCGAACGCTCCAGCCGTCTGTTCGAGCGGTGGAGAGAAGCCGCTCCCGCGGCTCCGCCCGCCGGCCCGGGTTCATCCGTTCGGCACGACGAGATCCGGTACGGCGAGATTCGGTACGACGAGATCCGGTGCGACGAGATTCGGCACGACGAGAAAGGCGGCCGGTGAACAGCCAGACCGACCAGCGCCAGCGCGCAGGGGCCACCGCTGCGGACATCGAGGCCCACTACGACATCGGCAACGAGTTCTACGCCCTGTGGCTCGATCCCGACCTCACGTACTCCTGCGCCCTGTGGGACGGCATCGCCGGCTCACCCGCGTGCACCGACCTGCTGGTGAAGGCCCAGCACGCCAAGCTCCGCTACCACCTCGACCAAGCAGGCATCACGGCGAACACCCGACTGCTGGACATCGGTTGCGGCTGGGGCAGCCTGCTGCGGACGGCCGCCGAAGAGACGGGCGTCCGACGGGCGGTCGGCCTCACCCTCAGCGCCGACCAGCACGCCCACGTGCGCTCCC
>NZ_JBFBDY010001002.1:0-1779 GCF_040683475.1 Kitasatospora sp. NPDC093558
GCTCGCAGAGCCGGCCGACACGGGCGCTGAGGGGCAGGCACGCGGGCCGGTGGCGTGCGACCAGCGGGAAGCGCTGGGCGACAGGGCCGGTCGGGTGCACGTGGGTCACTCCCAGATGACGGTGATCGGGTGGTTGGGGCGGTCCAGGACGAAGCGGCCGGCGGCCGGGTCCGCGGTGACGGGGGTGTCGGGGAGTTCGATGCGCAGGGTCCGGCCACGGAAGCCGGCGTTCCAGACGCGGAGTTGCTCGGCGACGAGGTCGGCGAGGGCATCGCCGTCGGGGCCGTGGCCGACGATGCCGGTCTCGTAGGTCTTTCGGCCCTCGCTGTCGGGTTCGCCGTCGCCCAGGGTGAGGTAGGCGAGGGAGCCGTCCTGGACGGTGGCCATGGCGCCCCAGGGGAGCATGGGGGTGACGCCGCGGTCGCGGGCGGTCCTGGCCACGCTCATCCGCATGATCGAGTTGGGGAGGGTGAGGGCGAGCCACAGGTCGTGGAACTCGTAGGTGGTGCCGGCCGGGATGGTCACGCCGGTCCAGCGCTCGTGGCGCTCGGTGTCGAGGACGCCGGCCAGCAGTTCGGCGTCGACCGCCTGGTCCTGGTCCTTGTGGACCTGGAGGGTGACGTCGCCCTCGCCGGTGAGGTGGACGGTGCGGCGGGCGTCGTCCATGCTGCCGCGCAGCGGCATGAAGACGGCGAGCTGGTCGTCGACCGACACCCAGCCGCTCTCGCCGCGCTCGAAGGCGATGACCCGGCTGGCGGTGCCGCGCAGGCGCAGCGGCAGGACGATCCTGCCCGTCGGCTTGACCTGCCGGAGCCAGGCGGTGGGCATCTCGGTGGTGCTCACTGTGGCGATCACCCGGTCGTACTGCGCGGCGTCGGGGTGGCCGAGCGCGCCGTCGCCGAGGACGGCCTCGACGTTGGTGATGCCGGCGTCGGCGAGGTGCTTGCGGGCCCCGTCGACGAGGTCCTCGTCCACGTCGACGGTCACCACGTGTCCGTCGGTGCCGACGATGTGGCTCAGGTAGGCGGCGTTGAGGCCGGTGCCCGCGCCGGCCTCGAAGATCTTCTCGCCGGGTCGGGCAGCGAGCTGTTCGAGCATCATGGCGACGATCGCGGGCTGGGAGGCAGCGCTGATCTGGGTGCCGCTGCCGTCGGTCTTGGTGTAGGTGGGGTTGTCCGCGTAGGCGGTCTCCAGCGGGAAGCCGGGCAGAAAGGGCTCGCGGGGCACGGCGCGGAACGCGGCCTCGACCGCGTCGGTGCGGATCGCGCCCTGGTCGAGCAGGCGGGCGGTGAGGGCGCTGCGCAGCTGTTCGGCGGAACCGGTTTCGTTGCTGAGAGTAGTCATATCGGTGACCTTAGTGGTTGTGTGGATGGTGGAAGTCGAGGGCGCGGGGCTCTCGTCGGAATGGAAGACGGCGTCCAACGCCCGTGCGGCCATGGTGGCTTGGTGGTTGATCGGCAGGCCGGCGCGGTTGGCGTGGAAGAGGAGGTGGTGGACGAGGACGGAGCGCAGTCCGCGAGTGAGGACGCCCTGGCGGGCGAGTCTGGCGAGGTCCTGACCGGTCTGCTGGAAGGCGTGGACCCAGCCACCGTGCTGGGCGAGTGGGGCGGTGTCGCGGGTGAGCGCCCAGGTGTCGAGGCGCATCAGGTGGTGCATGGCGGTGGTCAGGATGGTCGCCCGCTCGGGGGCCACGGGGGCGGGGGCGTCGCGGTGTGTGGCGAACTTCGCCCAGACGTCGCCCTGTTCGTACCAGTCGAGTCCGGACGCGCGGAGCATGGC
>NZ_JBFBDY010001003.1:0-1778 GCF_040683475.1 Kitasatospora sp. NPDC093558
AGCTGGGGCAGCGTCATGGCCGGCACCTCCAGTACGCGCCCGTCGACCAGGTGGGCCAGCAACGTGCTGCCGGAGGGGGCAAGGTCGATGACGGCGAGCGGCCCGTTGGGGTACTTCGCCGAGGCCGCCTGGCTGGATGCGGCCTGGGGACGGGCTGTGAGCGTCGCCTTCACCGGAGCCTTTCGGACTCGCGGGGAGGCCGGGCGTGCGTTGGAGGCACCGGCGGCGGTGCTGGGCGCGGTCCGGTGCGGTGTTGCCACCGCCGGGGCGACTGAAGCGGGGGCCGGCTGCTGTGTGTGAGGGAGGGCTGCTGCGGGCGGCGGGGTGCCGGGGCGGCAGAAGCCTCCCAGGTGCATCGGCACGCCCTGGGAGCGGTAGACCGACGGGTTGCCGCACTGCACGCACGGCGCGGCCTCGGCCATCGCCAGCGAGCCGTCCGGATTCTGGTCCAGTATCGGAACGGCCGGGACGGTCGGCTGCTCGGGAACCGGGGCGGTGAACGCCTCGGATACGGCGGGTCCCTCCGGGGCGGGCTCAGGGGCGAGTTGGGCGGCGATGCCTTCCAGCAGCCGAGCGTAGGCCGCGCGGGCCTCGCCCTGCGGTTCACGCTGCCCCGACTCGTAGGCCGAGAACGTGCTGGGGCTGACCCCCAGAGCCTTGGCGGTCTCGGCTTTGGTGAGCCCGTACTCGGTGCGCAGCCGCTGGCGCTGTGCCGGGTCGGGCAACGGCACCGAGCGGCGCGGTCCGATGCCCAGCAGGGCGCCGATCGCGTCGGGGGTGTCGGTCATGGCGCTCTCCTTCGCTGTGGTGGTCGGACGGGCCGTCAGCGCACGCCCTGACGGATCTCTTCGAGGCGGGTCATCAGCCGCTGGTAGCGCTGGGAGGCGGCCTGCGGGGTCTTGAGCCCCTGCTGGTCCTTGATCTGGCCCCAGTCCATGCCGTGGCGCCGGGCCTCCATGATCACCTGGCATTCCAGGTGGTCGAGTTGCTGGCGGAGGTCTTCGAACAGGGCGAGGGCGGCCGTGAGGTCGTCGGTGGCGATTGCGGGCTCGCCGCCGTCCTGGGAGCGGGTGCTGGCGTCCATGACCTTGCTCAGCGCGTCGGCCCCGTCCCACAGGCGTCTGGCCGGCGCCCACACGGGCAGGTCCTCCTGCAGGTCGGGGCGCGCCCGCAGAGGAGCGAGGTTCTCCAGTGCCGTCTCGTACCGGCGGGCGGCAGGGGTCGAGTCAAGCGTCATGAGACCCAATCATGACAGCGAAACAACGAACAAACAAGTTGTTGGTTTATTGGATTCCTTCATGGAGTCCGTCGCGGTGTCCAGTCCCTCATCGCCCGGCGGCTTCGGTGATGCGCTGCCGTGTACGGGGCCGGCGGCCGGGGCCCTGACCGTTCGTCCGCTCGGGCGGCAGCTCTCCCTCAGCGGGCCGGCGTCTTCTGTCGCGGAATCCAGCGCATGTGCAGCGCTTGCAGGGCGTCGAGTTGCCCGCGGGTGAGCTGGGCGGCGTCGCGACGCTGCCGTGAGATCCACTCCCCCAGGCGAAACCGGCGTCCTGCCTGTTCGGCGACGTAGTCGTAGGGGACGTCCAGGTGCTGGTGCTCGCGGCGGAAGGTCCGTGCTGCCCTGAGCCCCTCGGCGAAGGCGCGTTCTCCGGGACTGCGAGGACGCCGCAGCAGCAGGGCCATGGGGTGGTCGAAGGGCAGGGCGCCCAGGAGATTCCTCTGGTCAGGGTGGAGATCTGGCATGAGGTCGATCTGCTGGTCGAGCCAGTCGGCCAACG
>NZ_JBFBDY010001004.1:0-1776 GCF_040683475.1 Kitasatospora sp. NPDC093558
CGACGCCGCCGCCGCCTTCGTCCTCACCCCCGACCAGGTCGAGCGCGCCGTCCGGACCGCGCACCAGCAGGCCGTCCTCGCCGGCGGCCCGCTCACCGAGGACCACCTCCTGCACGGCGCCCGGGCGCAGAACAGCGCCGGCCTCGAACGCCTCGCCCGGCGGATCCGGCCCACCGTCGGCTGGGCCGACCTGGTCCTGCCCCCGCCCGTCCTGGCCCGGCTGCACGAACTCGCCGCCCGCGCCCGGCACCGCGACCGCGTCCTCGGCGACTGGGCGATGCGGCCCGGCGGCGGGCGCGGACGCGGCGTCATGGCGCTGTTCGCGGGCGACTCGGGAACGGGCAAGACGATGTCCGCCGAGGTGATCGCCGGCGACCTCGGCCTCGACCTCTACACCGTCGACCTCGCGACGGTGGTCGACAAGTACGTCGGCGAGACCGAGAAGAACCTCGAACGCATCTTCACCGAGGCCGCCGGGGTCAACGCCGTGCTGCTCTTCGACGAGGCCGACGCGATCTTCGGCAAGCGCTCCGAGGTCAAGGACGCCCACGACCGCTACGCCAACGTCGAGAGCGCCTATCTGCTCCAGCGGATGGAGTCCTTCGACGGCCTGGCCGTCCTCGCGACCAACCTGCGCGCCAACCTCGACGACGCGTTCACCCGCCGCCTCGACCTGGTCGTCGACTTCCCCCGGCCCGAGGCCGGCCAGCGGACGGCGCTGTGGGAACGCTGCCTCGGCCCGGCGCTGCCGCGCGCCGACGACCTCGACCTCGAATTCTGCGGAGCCGCCTTCGAGTTGGCGGGCGGCGACATCCGCTCCGCCGCTGTCACCGCCGCCTACCTCGCCGCCGACGCGGGCCGCCCGGTCGCCATGGCGGACCTGATCGCGGCGGTGGCGCGGGAGTACCGGAAGCTGGGAAGGCTGTGCCTGGAGAGCGAGTTCGGGCCCTACCACGCACTCACCCGGCTCGCCCCGTAGTGCCCGTTCGGGCAACGGGGGGTGTCCGGTCGGTACGCCGGGCGTCCCTGGCGGTCGGTGGCCGCCGGGGGCAACTCTGGTGAGGATGACCGTGGTTGGGGAGTGATGGGATGCGCGATCACGAACTCGGGGCCGAGCAGCTCGCCGACGCCGCGCCTCGGGCCGAACGGGCTCCGCAGGATCATGCCGGGTTGATGCTCCGGGCGGCCGCGGGCGGGCGTGCGGGCCTGCTGGGAGCGGGCGGCCTGCTCGGACTGCAGCGCGCGGTGGGCAACGCCGCCGTCGGAGCGGCACTGGAGGAGGAGCGTGCGCCCGCTTCTCCGGTGCACGGCGTCGTCGCCTCAGGCGGCAACGCCCTTGACGGGGACGTGCGTTCGGACATGGAGGCCCGCCTCGGCCACGACTTCGGTGACGTCCGCGTGCACACCGACTCCGCCGCCCACGACTCCGCCAAGGCCGTCAACGCCCATGCGTACACGGTCGGTTCGCACATCGTCTTCCAGCGCGACGCCTACGACCCGGGCTCCCACCAGGGCCGCACGACGCTCGCCCACGAGCTCACCCACGTCGTGCAGCAGCGCTCGGGACCGGTCGACGGCACCCCGGCGGCGGGCGGCATCGCGGTGAGCGACCCGGGCGACCGCTTCGAACGGGAGGCGGCCGCGACGGCCGAGCGGGTGATGGCGGCCCCGGCACCCGCCGTACAGCGGGAGGCGGAGGAGGAAGACGCGTCAGTGCAGGGCCTGTTCGTGCAGCGGACGGAGGCGCCCGAGGAGGACGAAACAGCCGCGTCCCAG
>NZ_JBFBDY010001005.1:0-1775 GCF_040683475.1 Kitasatospora sp. NPDC093558
CAGACGGCCGCCACGGTGGTCAGCGGCCTCGGCAACGCGGGCGCGCCGATCGCCACCGCCTTCGCCGTGCTCGGCAACGGCGGCTCCACCACCGAAGTCGGGTACGTCACGGCCGCCCGCCTGCTGCCGACCGTCCTGCTGCTGGTGATCGGCGGCGCCCTCGCCGACCGGCTGCCGCGCCACCACGTCATGGTCGCGGCCAACCTTTTCAGCGGCCTCTCCCAGGCCGTCCTGGCGGCGCTCGTGCTGGGCGGCCATGCCCAGCTCTGGCAACTGCTGGTCCTCTCCGCCGCCGGTGGCGCCGGCTTCGCGATCTACACCCCCGCGGCCGAGGGCATGATCCTCCAGAGCGTGCGGCCGGACCACGCCACCCGGGCGTTCTCGGTCTTCCGGATGGGCCAGAACGCCGCCCAGATCGGCGGGGCCGCGTTGGGCGGCGCGCTCACCACCGCCGTCGGGCCCGGCTGGGTGCTCGGCATCGACGCCGTCTGCTTCCTCGTCGCCGCCGTCCTGCGCTTCTTCCTGGAGGCCGAGGCCGCCCCCACCCCCTCGGGCAGCAGCATGCTGCGCGAACTGCGCGACGGCTGGCGGGAGTTCGCCTCGCGCCGCTGGCTCTGGGTGGTCGTCCTCCAGTTCTCCGTCCTGGTCGCCTGCGTCGGCGCGGTCGAGTCCGTGTACGGGCCGGTCGTCGCGCAGGAACGGCTCGGCGGCGCCTCCGACTGGGGGCTGGCGATGGCCTCGTACGGGGTCGGGCTGGTCGTCACCGGCCTGCTGATGGTGCGCTGGCAACCGCGCCGGATCCTGCTGGTCGGCAACTGGGGCGTGTTCCTGTTCGGCGTCCCCGCCTTCGCCCTGGCCCTCGCGGCACCGCTGCCGGTGCTGATCGCGGCGATGTTCCTCTCCGGCGTCGGGGTCACCGTCTTCGGCGTGAACTGGATGGTCGCGCTCCAGCAGGAGATCCCGGCCGAGATGTTCTCCCGGGTCTGCGCCTACGACCACCTCGGCTCGCTCTCCCTCGCCCCGCTCGGCATCGCCCTGGCAGGCCCGGCCTCCGACGCGCTCGGCCTCTCCGGCGCGCTGTGGGCCTGCGCCGTGATCTCCACCCTGCTCAGCGCCGCCGTCCTGCTCGAACCCCAGGTCCGCCGCCTCACCCGCCGAACCACCGCCGGCACCCCGGCGGCTCCCGAGGCCGAGCCCGCGCCCGTGTCGTGAGGGCAGGGGTCGTAACCGGCATGAGAACACACGTACTTGACAACAACTCATGTTCCTGGGAGCACTGGGACGGCGCATCCGCCACGAACGGCACCACTCCGAAGGGGGCCACCAGCACATGACCAGGCCTGAGAGCGCGGGGCTCGACTACGACGTCGTCATCAGCGGAGCCAGCCTCGCCGGCTGCAGCGCGGCGATCCTGCTCGCCCGGCGCGGTGCCCGCGTCGCCCTGCTGGAACGCCACTCGGACCCCGACGCGTACAAGGTGCTCTGCACCCACTCCCTCACGGCCAACGCGTACCCGGTGCTGGCCGAGCTCGGCCTCGTACCCGCCCTGGAGGAGGCGGGAGCCGTCCGCAACAAGGCCCGCTGGTACACCCGTTGGGGCTGGATCGAGCCGAAGGCCGCGCCGTCGGGCCCCGAGCTGCCGTACGGGTACAACGTGCGGCGCAGCACCCTCGACCCGCTGATCAGGTCCCGTGCGGCGCAGACCCCCGGCGTCGACCTGCTCCTCGGCCATCGGGTGACCGGGCTGCTCCAGGAGGGCGGGCGCACGGTGGGAG
>NZ_JBFBDY010001006.1:0-1767 GCF_040683475.1 Kitasatospora sp. NPDC093558
CTGGCCGCCACCCCGTCGCCCATCAGGACGATCGGGTTGCGGCCGGCCAGCAGTGTCTCGGCGGCCCGGGCCACGTCGGCGCCCTCGGGCGCCACCCGGGTGAAGGGGATGGAGGTCGGCAGGGCCGGCTCCGCGGTGAGCCGGTCCAGGACGTCGGCGGGGAGCACGACCATCACCGGCCCGCACGGCGGGGTGGCGGCGATCTTCACGGCCCGGCGCAGCACGCGCAGCACCGAGTCGGGGTCCAGGACCCTGGTGGCGTACTTGGTCACCGGCTGGGCCATGGCCACCAGGTCCGCGGCCATCTGGGCGTCCATGGCGTCGTAGCGCACCCCGGCCTCCCCGACCAGGACGACCAGCGGGGAGCCGCCGCGTTTGGCCTGGTAGAGCATGCCGATGCCGTTGCCGAGTCCGACTCCGCTGTGGAGCTGGACGAGCGCGGGCCGCTGGGCGGCCCGCGCGTAGCCGTCCGCGATCCCCACGGCCACGCCCTCGTGGAGCGTGAGGACGTAGCTGGTGCCGCTGTGGTCGGCGAGGTCGAGGAATCCCTGCTCGACCGTGCCCGGGTTGCCGAACATGTGGGTCATGCCGTCGGCGGCGAGCTGCTCGAACAGGGCGACCTTGCCTGGCCTGGCGGTCATGGTTGACTCCTCGTGGGGATTGGGGGGTTGACTGGGAGTTGGGCTACCAGCCGTGGCGGCGCAGGCCGTTCTCCAGGACCTCGACGAGCAGTTCGCCGGAGGGCAGGGAGTCGGGGGTGGAGCGGGCCGTGACGAAGGGGTGGTCGACGATGACCGAGGTCTCCTTGCCGACGTTGCCGTGGAAGGCGCCGTCGGGTCCGGTGGCGTCGCGCAGGATGTACTCCAGCGGGTACGGCGGCGGGCCCATGTTGAAGTCGACGCCCAGGAAGCCGGTGCCGTCCTTGTAGTCGTACTCCTTGGGGTGGCCGGTGACGTGCTTGCCCCACAGCAGGCTGCGGCGGCTTTCGAGGTCGCGGGCGAAGGCGAGGACCGCGACGCCGTAGCACTCGGCGAGGATGGGCTTGTCGGCGGCGGCGAAGGCGAGCACGACCTCGTGCAGGCGCTCGTTGTTGGCCAGGTCGACGATCGGGCCGCTGCCGCCGACGATCACCAGGGCGTCGAAGTCGGAGAGCAGGCCGCTGGTGGCCGAGGCCAGGCGGCGGTTGTACTCCTCCAGGTCGCGCAGGTGGTTGAGGGCGCTGTAGTAGGGGCGCTCGGGGATCAGCTCGGCCAGGCTGAGCGGGTTGTCCAGCCGGCTGGAGTCGTCGAGCGCCCGCGCGCGGCGGGCCATGTCCCGGGTGGTGACCGGGCGGCCCAGGGGCGGGTCGATGTACTCGGAGTCGAGGCTCGGCGGCAGGGCGTGGGCGCGCTTGCCGTTGGGGGTGATGAACGTGGTCCGGTAGCCGCGGGCGTCGAACGCCTCGACCGGGCCGACGAGTTCCTCACCCCAGTAGCCGTACTCGGAGAGCACCACCAGGATGCGTTTCGTCACGGATATCTCCCTGCTGGAATAGAGGGGGGTGGTCCGGTCTCCCGCATTGCCGGCCCTGAGCGGCCGGGCGGGATTCCGGACTGAATCGAGTGAAACCGCGATGGCGGCCGGGTGGCAATGGTTGCCCGGTGTGCCGGCGCGATTTCCCGGACTTCCCTCAGTCGTCGCGGAATTCCTCGGCCCGGAACTCGGGGCGCGATCCGCGTGCTGTTCTGGCATCTTCCGCACCGACGTCGAGAACTGGGGGAAGCCGAC
>NZ_JBFBDY010001007.1:0-1757 GCF_040683475.1 Kitasatospora sp. NPDC093558
GCCGCCGTTCTTCTTCGGCTTCGTCTCACTGGCGGCGCCGTCGGGCGCGCCCGAGTAGGGTCGCCGCAGTAGTCCCCTCCCGACCGGTACGAGCAGCACAGGAGTCGACATGCCGACAACGTCCCTCACCGTCGCCGTCCTCGGGCCGGGCGGCGTCGGCGGCCTGATCGGCGCGCTGCTCTCGCGGGCCGGACACCGCGTCGTCTGCCTCGCCGGTGACGACACCGCCGCCGTCCTCCGCCAGGACGGACTGCGCGTCGACAGTGCGCAGTTCGGCGGGTTCACCGCCCAGGTCGAGGCGGCGGACGAACTGCGCGAGCCCGTCGACGCCGTCTTCGTCACCGTCAAGGAGACGGCCCTGCCCGCCGCGCTCGACCGGATCCCGGCCCGGGCCGTCGGCGACGCGCTCGTCGTGCCGCTGCTCAACGGGCTCGACCACGTCGCGCTGCTGCGCGAGCGCTACCCCGCCGCCCGCGTGGTGGCCGGCACGATCCGGGTCGAGGCCGCCCGCACCGCGCCCGGCCGCATCGAGCACTCCAGCCCGTTCGCCGCGCTCGAACTCGCCGCCCCGGGCGCGAGCTCACGCGAAGGCGCGGGCGCGGCCTCAGGCGAAGGCGCGGGCCCGGCCCCAGACAGCAGCTCGACCGCCGCCGTCGAGGTCGCCCGCCTCGCCGACCGGCTCCGCCAGGCCGGCCTCACCGTCGCCGTGCGCGAGGACGAGGCCGCGATGCTGTGGAGCAAGCTGTGCTTCCTCGCCCCGTTCGCGCTGCTCACCACCCGCCACCGGACGGACGCCAGCACCGTCCGCACCGCGCACCGCCCCGAACTGCTCGCGGTCCTCGACGAGATCACCGCCGTGGCCCGCGCCGAGGGGGCACCCGAGGACGCCGAGACGATCCTCTCCTTCTTCGACCGCGCGCCGGGCGCGATGAAGTCCTCGATGCAGCGCGACGCGGAGGCCGGTCGCCCGATCGAACTCGACGCCATCGGCGGCGCCGTCCTCCGGGCCGCCGCCCGCCACGGCCTCCCGACACCGGCGATCGGGGCGCTGGTACGGGACCTGGGCTGACGGCGGCGCACCGGAAGGAGCGGCCCACCGGAGGGCGCGGCGCGGATCAGGCCGGGCGCGGGATGTAGGCGAGGCCGTGCGCCCCGGCCTCGCCCGCCCGGGCGACGTCCAGGCTGGACACCCGCTCCAGCGTCTCCAGGTCGACGACGTCGACGGTCGACGACACGACGTTGGCGACGTACGCGAGCCGGCCGTCCGGCGACGAGGTGATCGTCAGCGGGAACAGCCCGACCTCGACCGAGCCCACCCGCTTGCGCGTCCCGGCGTCGAACACCGTGAGGCGGCCCGGCAGGTGCCGTCCCAGCCGCGACTCCGATCCGGTGTCCATCCGCAGCTCGCCCGCGAGGAGCATGCCCGTCGACGTCAGGTGGACCGGCAGGACGAGGCCGTCGGTCGGCAGCACCTCGACGACGGACGCCGAACGGGCGTCGACGACCCGGATCCCGTTCTCCGGCCGCTCGGCCGCTCCCCCGGAGAACGACGCGTAGGGCCCGGCAACGAAGGCGTGCGCACCGTCGGCGGACACCGCCAGCCCCTCGCTGCCCGGCACCGCGACCTTCGCCGTGAGGACGCCCCGGTCGAGGTCGACGACCGACACGAACGGCGCCTCCTTGTTGGTCGCGAAGCCCGTCCGGCCGGCCGGGTCGATCGCGAACCAGTGCGGTCCCGGCGCGTCCGTGTCGATCCG
>NZ_JBFBDY010001008.1:0-1756 GCF_040683475.1 Kitasatospora sp. NPDC093558
TGTAGGGGCCCGTACCGCGCGCAATGCGCGGTACGGGCCCCTTCGCCGTTCCTCCGACACGCGTCCCGGCGCTCGCCCGGCGGCGGTGGCGGATCCTGCGGCCAATCGGCTGAATCTTCGCTGCCCGCGATATTCCTTCCCCAAGTGGGCCGAACCGTTGCTGACATCTTGTTGGGCGTCGATCCCGGTGCATCGCCGTGCTGCATCCGTGCTGCACCGGCCTCGATGACGGCCTCCACAGCGGCTCCCGGAAGGTGTGACCATGCAGGCGCCCCCCACTGACACCACCGTCACGCGCCCACCACGGCAGTCCGGCCCCGACCGGCCGGCAGCGCAGCCGTACCTCCTGCCGCCCATCGTGGGCAGCGCGTGGTGGATCTGGGGCCTGGCGGGGGCCCTCTTCGCCGTCTACACGACGCTGTCGGTGCGGATCCACGAGCGGATGCTCTCCACCAGCTACGACCTGGGCATCTTCGAACAGGTGGTCCGCTCCTACGCGGACGGGCATCTGCCCGTCTCCGAGCTGAAGGCGCCGGGCTTCCCCATCCTGGGGGACCACTTCTCCCCGGTCCTGGCGCTGGTGGCCCCGTTCTACTGCGTCTGGCGCACCCCGGTGACACTGCTCGTGGTGCAGTCCGCACTGGTCGCCGCCGGCATGCTGCCGCTGGCCTTCTGGGCCCGACGTGCGCTGGGCTCGGGGCCGGCCGCGATGATCGGCGTGTGCTACGGCCTGTCCTGGGGGGTCGCCAGCGCGATCGGCTACGACTTCCACGAGGTGGCCTTCGCCGTCCCGCTGCTGGCCCTCTCGCTGGCCGCGCTCGGCGACAACAGGCCGCGCGCCGCAGCGTGTTGGGCACTGCCGCTGCTATTGGTGAAGGAGGACCTCGGGCTCACGGTGGCGGTGATCGGCCTGCTGATCGCCCGGCGGGGGAGCAGGAAGGCGGGGTTCGTCACGGCGGCGGCCGGAGTGGCAGGGTCGCTGTTCGCCATTCTGGTGGTCCTGCCGGCCTTCAACCCGGGCGGGCACTTCGCCTACTGGTCGTACGTCGACGGATCGGGCGAGGGGCCGAACGGCGGATCGGCCAGCGGTGCTGACGCCGGCACCACCCTGGCGGGCCTGCTCTACAAGGGGACGGTCGGCATGATCACCCCCGAACCGAAGGCGACGACGCTGGTGCTCGTGCTCGCCGTCACGCTGTTCCTCGCGCTCCGCTCCTCGCTGGCCTGGGTCGCGGTGCCCACGCTGGTGTGGCGGTTCTTCTCAGCCAACTCCGTTCACTGGGGCACCGGTTACCACTACTCGCTGGTGCTGATGCCGATCGTCTTCGCCGCCTTCGTCGAGGCCCTGGCCGCGCGGCGCGCACGGGCGGAGAGCGTACGGCGCCACCTCCTGGGCGCGGCGGCGATCTGCCTGCTGCTCCTGCCGCAGTTCCCGTTCTGGCAGCTGGTCCGGCCGGTGACCTGGCGCACCGACCCCCGGCTCGCCGTCGCCCACCGGCTGATGGACCGTATCCCGGACGGCGCCACCGTCCAGGCCTCCACACTCCTCGTCCCTCAGCTCACCAACCGCACCACCGTGGGCGTCTTCGGCTGGGAACCCAGCCGGCCCGACCCCCAGTGGATCATGGTGGACACCTGGACGCCGACGTACAAGCGCTGGCCCCTGACGCCGGAGATCGAGCGAACCGGACGGTGACCGAACCCTTGGCCTGGCCGGCGCCCGTCAGCTTGTAGGTGTCGGTGGTCTCGTGGGTGA
>NZ_JBFBDY010001009.1:0-1754 GCF_040683475.1 Kitasatospora sp. NPDC093558
GCCGCAGGTGCGGCGCTGCTCATCGCGGCCATCGTGTCGAGTAGCGGCACGGCCTTCGCGGGTGGGATGCACTTCCACTTCCCGCACCTGAGCCACCAGATGCACGGGCACCACGGCGAGGACAACTGTCCGCCGGGTGAGCACGACGAGTGGGGCGGTGAGGAGGGCCCGGACGGGGGTGAGCAGGGGCCCGATGGCGAGGAGCCGTCGAGCGACAGCGTCCACAAGGCGGTGCACCAGCTCGCCGGGTCGGTGTTCCAGAAGGCCACCCCGGGTCGGTCGTTGTTCGATGATGACGACGACGAGCACGGCGAGCACGCCCACGGCGGTCACCACGGCCACCACGGCCACGTGATCGAGTGCGTCGGTCCGACCGGCCCCACGGGCCCCGAGGGCGAACCCGGCCCGACCGGCCCGACGGGCCCCGCCGGTGAGGGCGTCACGGGCCCGACCGGTCCGACGGGTCCTGCGGGTTCGAGCACCGGTGTCACGGGCCCGACGGGTCCTGCGGGTGCCAACGGCAACACCGGGCCGGCAGGCAACACGGGTCCTGCGGGCAACACGGGTGCGACCGGCAACACGGGTCCCGCCGGTCCGTGCGAGTCCATCGACTCGGCGACGACGGGGTCAGGAATGATCATCTACACCGGGGTGGTCAAGAACGGCACCGTCCAGGTCGGCAGCCAGCCGCTCAACGGCCCGAACGCCGACGTGACCACCTGGTCGACCCCGCCGGCACTCCCCACGGGCCACGGCCCCGCCTGTGGTGTGGCCATCGCGGACCACGGCAACACCCTCCAGGTGGAGGCCATCACCACCGACGGCACGGTGTACCGGACCTTCTGCAGCTTCGCGACCGGTAGCACGCCCGTCGACTGCGTGACCGGCAACCCGGGCTGGACGCTTATCAGCGCCCAGCCCGCCAGACTGGACTCCGGCGCCCCGCCGTTCGGCACCGAGAAGCAGCACCGCTCCCGCCCTGCCCAGCGGCAGTCGATCAAGGTGGTCTGGGAGCCGTACGTCCGCCGTACGTCCTGACCTCCGCGATCCCCACGACCGCACCGACACGCCCGCTCCCGGCCGCCGCGCCGGGGGCGGGCGTCGCCGTTCCGGCGCGCGCCTACGCCTGGACGACGACGAACTCGCCTTCGTCGATGGGCTCTTCGAAGGCGGTGAAGTAGCGTTCGAGGAGCTCGTCGGCGACGGTCACGCTGTTGGCGTCGTTGCGCAGGCTGCGGTCGGCGAGGCGGCGGCGGAGGGTTTCGACGTCGGCCCGGAGGCGGATGAGCTCCCACCGGCAGCCGTGGCTCTCGATCGCGGCCTTGTAGCGGTCGCGGGTGGCGCGGTTCCAGAAGCTGTAGTCGATGACGACGGGCTTCTTCGCCGCCATGAGGTGGCCCAGCCGCTCCCAGAGCTCCTGCTCGACGGCGGACTTGAGCCGGTCGTACGCCGCCGGTTCGAGTTCGGCGGCGTCGCGTTCGCCGATGCGGGTCCACACCACCTCGTCGATCGACAGGCGGGTGAAGCCCCGGCGTTCGAGGGCCCGGGCGTAGGTGGTCTTGCCGGAGCCGGGCAGGCCGCACATCATCACGACCAGGCCGCGTTCCGTTCCGTCCAGGTGCGGCAGGAGGTCGGCGTCATCCATGCCGGCCGCCGACCGGTCGGCGGGTGGCCCAGACCACGACGAAGGCGCCCTCGTCGACGAGGTCGACGTCGAAGCCGGCCCCGGTGATGGCGTCGGCGAACGCCTGGGC
>NZ_JBFBDY010001010.1:0-1751 GCF_040683475.1 Kitasatospora sp. NPDC093558
GGGCCGTGGTGGTGGCCAGGAGGAGCAGGTCGGCACCGGGTGCGGCGGCGTCGGCCAGCCCGTCGCCGAGACGGTCGATGAAGGCGGCCGCCTTCGAGAGCAGCTTCGGGCCCGCCTCCGTGCCGCCCCCCGTGGCCCGTGGATCGGCCGGGAGCGCCCGGAATTCGAGCCCGCTGTCGGCAGCCATCCCGGCGAACGTCTCCGGCGCCGCGAGCGCGACCTCGTGGCCCTCCGCCCGCAGGTGGGCGCCGAGCCCCGTGTAGGGGGCGACGTCACCGTGCGAGCCGGCCGCCATGATGAGGATCTTCACCGCACCTCCCTCACGTCCTCGGTACCGGCCCCCGGGGCGGTAGCACCGGCGGCCGCCGCGTTGGCGCCGATGGCCGCGCGCAGGTACGCGACCAGGCCGGGTCGCTGCTCGCCCGGCGGGACGACGAGGGCGAACGCGCGGGCGTCCGCCTCGTAGTCGTCGGCGATCCGGCAGTGCATCTCCGGCGGGCACGGGGTGAACCAGCGCGCGATGTGCTGCCGGTGCTCCTCCGCCAGGCGGCGCACCCGCTCGCTGTCGTACGCCAGTCCCTCGTCGAACGCGGCGAGCAGCTTGCCACGCCACACCGCCGCTTCGGCCATCAACTGCCGCCAGTCCTCCTTGGAGTGGGCCGCAGCGCGGGCCAGGGCCTCCTGATGGCCGTCCCGGTCGCCCCACTTGAGGTGGGCGTCGGTCGCGTAGCTGAGGTCGAAGACGACGTCACCGAAGACCTCGAAGCGCTCCTCGGGCGTCAGGTCGACCCCGAGCCTGCGGACCTCGATCGCCCTCTCGGCGACCTCGACGAGCTTCTGCAATCTGGCGATCTGCCCGGTCAGTGCATCCCGCCTGGCCACCAGGTGGTCGAGCGCGGTGGCCTGCGGGTCCGCCAGGATGGTCGCGATCTCGTCGAGCGGGAAGCCGAGTTCCCGGTAGAAGAGGATCTGCTGGAGCCGGGCGAGGTCCGCGGTGTTGTACAGGCGGTACCCGGCCGAACTGCGCTCGCTGGGCGACAGCAGCCCGGACCGGTCGTAGTGGTGCAGGGTCCGGATCGTGACCCCGGCGAAGCCGGAGACCTGTCCTACCGACCAGCTCATCGTTCCCCCATGGATTCGTGCCGTTGCGCTGCCCCCACCGTGGAGCCTGACGTCGGGTAAGGGTCAACACTCGCAGCTCGACGGCCTGCACCGGCTCCGCGCCGCGACGCATGCGCGGCGGCGACGGCGGGGCGGCGACGGCGGGGCAACGGGCGGGCTCAGGTCTCGCGCTGCGGGTGGTACTCGGACTCGGGTATGCCGAACGTCCAGGCGACCCCGGCCCTGGCGGTGCGGGTGCCCGGTGGCACCCGCAGCCAGTATGTGCGGAAGGTGCCGTCCGGCTCGGCGGTGGAGTTGACGACCTCGACCATGACGACGGGCTCGTCGTCGGGCAGGACGATCCGCCAGAGGATGCCGGTCTCGTCGCGGTGGACCGGCTCGGCGCCGGCGTCGGCGAGGTAGCGGTCGTAGCCGTAGTGCTCCAGCAGGACGCGGCGCAGCTCGGCGTTCTCCTCGGTGCGGATCCGCTCGACGGTGACGGCGGGCAGCTCGGCCAGGAACGCGGCGGGAACGGGCATGCCGCGCCAGGCGTGGAGGGCGAAGCCGTCGGTGTGAGCGAGGGCGGGGCCGTCGGCGCGGTCGAGGCGGCCGGCCTCGTCGCGGTGGAGCTCGACGGGCCGTTCGCTGAT
>NZ_JBFBDY010001011.1:0-1746 GCF_040683475.1 Kitasatospora sp. NPDC093558
GCCGCCGCGGCGACCGAGGCGACCGAGGCGGCCCAGCCCACCGGCGGCCGGGCCGAGCGCCGGCGGGCCGCCCAGGGGCGCACCTCGGTGCGCCCGGGCAACGGCCGCCGCCGGGCGTCCGGCAAGGGCGCGGGGTCGCGGGTGCGGCCCAAGGAGTCCCCGGTCGTGATCGCGGCGCGTCTGGTCGGCGAGCTGTGCATCACGCTCGGCGTGGTGATGCTGCTCTTCGTCTCGTACCAGCTGTGGTGGACCAACGTGCAGGCCGACGCGGCCGCCGACGGCGCCCGCAGCCAGCTGGAGAAGCAGTTCGACGCCGCGCAGCCGCCCGGCCAGCCGGGACAGCCGGCACCGGATCCGGCCAAGCCCGAGACGTTCGAGCCCGGCAAGGGCTTCGCCATCATCTACCTGCCCAAGCTCGGGCTGAAGTTCCCGATCGCCGAGGGCACCTCCAAGTCGGCGGTGCTGGACAACGGCCTGGTCGGCCACTACACGGGCACCGGCATGCCGGCCGACAAGGCGGGCAACTTCGCGCTCGCCGCGCACCGCAACACCCACGGCGAGCCGTTCCGCTACATCAACAAGCTCGGCAAGGGCGACCAGGTCGTGGTGGAGACCGCCACCGCGTACTACACGTACGAGATCACCGGCGGCATCCCGGAGACCTCGCCCAACAACGTGAGCGTGATCAAGCCCGTCCCGACCGGTGCCGGCTACACCGGTCCCGGCCGGTACATCACCCTCACCACCTGCACCCCGGAGTTCACCTCCAAGTTCCGTCTCATCCTGTTTGGCAAGATGACCGAGGAGCGGCCGCGCAGCCAGGGCAAGCCGGCGGCGATCGCGGGCGGGTAGCCACCCGGCCGCAGGCGACGGAGGGGGAGCACCGGTGACGCAGGACGAGACGGCCGCGGAGGCCTTCCCGCAGCCCGGGCAGGGCTCCCCGCCCGGACCGGGGCCCGCCCGGCGCGGGAGGGGCCGTGCGCTGGCCGTCCTGGGGGTCTTCGGCGAGCTCCTGATCACCCTGGGGCTGGTGCTCGGCCTGTTCGTCGCGTACTCGCTCTGGTGGACCAACGTCGAGGCGGACCGCTCGGCGTCCGAGGCCTCCGACAAGCTGCGCAGCACGTGGGCCACCGGCCCCGCCGGCGCGCCCTCGACGGCGCCCGGTGCGACGCCCGCCACGCCCGTCTACGCGGCCGGGGACGGGGTCGGCTTCCTGCACGTCCCGGCGATGGGCAAGGACTACCAGGTGCTGATCCGGATGGGCACCGACGCCGACACCCTGGCCGAGGGCGTCGCCGGGGTGTACGAGCAGCCGTACCGCGCGGCGATGCCCTGGGACGCGACCGGCAACTTCGCGCTGGCCGCCCACCGGGACGGCCACGGCGCCAAGTTCCACGACCTGGACGCCGTCCGCAAGGGTGACGCGATCGTCGTCGAGACCAAGGACAAGTGGTACGTCTACAAGGTCGACAGCACCCTGCCGGAGACGTCCAAGTACGACACCGGCATCGTCGCGCCCGTCCCGACCGGCTCCGGCTACGGCGCCCCCGGCCGGTACATCACGCTGACCACGTGCACGCCGGTCTACACCTCGCGCTACCGGATGGCGGTGTGGGGGAGCCTGGTGCGGGTGGACGCCGTGGACGCCAAGCGCACCCCGCCGCCGGAGCTGCGGCACTCCTGAGCCCCTCCACCCCGGCCACGTCGCCGGAACGCCCGAGGGCCCGTCGCACGCGCTGCGACGGG
>NZ_JBFBDY010001012.1:0-1746 GCF_040683475.1 Kitasatospora sp. NPDC093558
CGTTGCCTCCAGTTGGTCCCGGTCCCGTCTCCCTCTGGGAGGTCGGGCGCCGGGACCGCTCAAGCGGTCCGGGCGCCCATGGCCGGCGGAGCCGGCCGAGTGCCGACCGGTCAGTCACTCAGGAGCGGCATCAACGCGGCTTCTTGAAGCCGAGCGTCGTCGCGTCCTTCTTGGTGTAGATGGTGCCGTCCGTGTCCTTGCTGAAGTCGCCGACCTTGGCGGCCGTGGGCGGGGTGTAACGCCGGGGCAGCTGCTGGTTCTTGGTCACGGTGCTCTCCAATGCGTCGAGAACGAAGCCTGGAATGGCTTCGCTCCATTGGGCCGTCACTGCGCCATGGTGTCCACACGGACGATCCGACTCCGGCCATTGCGCGTCGACCACGAATCGATCTCGCATTCGAAAAGATGAACCGTAAACAAAATCTCGGTCAATCCGCTTGACCGGATCCGTGGGCATGACAGGAAAGGGCTCGACCGGAGTGACCGGAGTGACATGTGATGCTTGCAGTTTCTTCACATCATCGCGCCGGAGCCGTCCCGAGCCCTTTGTCATGCAAATGGCGCAAACGGAGGGGAGCCCGGAACGGGCCGGTTGTGCGGAATTCCCGGGTGGTGCACGGTTCTCAGGCGAATCACCGGCGGTGCGGGTTCCGCCGCGATACCTGGGGGTGAGGCAGGTGCAGTCGCTCAACGACCACCTCGTGGTCTTTCCGGATTCCCCGGGCGGTGCCTGGGCGTACCGTCAGATCGGCGGCGAAGCACCTCGGCTGGTGTCCCACGCCTCCGGACGGCCGTGGCTCGCCGGCTCCTGGGCCCCGGAGGACCTGGTGGTGGTCACGGCCGGCCCGGTCAGCGTGGCGGTGTACGGGCCCAGCCCGGTCCCAGCGGACCGTCTCCGGGCCCTGCTCCCGTCCGTACGCGACCTGCCCGCCCTCGACGAGCTCGCCCGCGCCCTGCCCGGCAACACCCACGTGGTGGCCTCGGTCCACGGGCGCGTACGGTTCCAGGGCACCGTCACCGGGACCCGCAGCGTGTTCACCACCCACCTCGACGACGTGCCGATCGCCTGCGACCGGGCCGACGTGCTGGCCGAACTCACCGGCGCGGAGCCCGACGAGGACCTGCTCGCGACGACCGTGACGTACGGGATGCTCTTCTCGCCGCTGAGCGAGCGCAGTTGGTGGCGCGGCGTGGAGCAGGTGGCCCCGGACTGCTGCCTCGTCATCCCCGGCGACGGTCCCGCCCGGCCGGTGCGCTGGTGGCAACCCCCGGAGCCGGACCTCCCCCTCGCCGAGGGTGCCGACGCCGTGCGCGACAGGCTGCGGGAGGCGGTGGCCCTGCGGCTGCCCGGCCAGGGCAGGCTGTCCGCCGACCTGTCGGGCGGCATGGACTCCACCTCCCTGTGTTTCCTCGCCGCCGAGCACGCGCCCGAACTCCTGACCTTCTGCTGGACCGGCGGCAGCGCGATCAACGACGACCCCCTCTACGCCGGCCAGGCCGCCCGGCTGCTCGCCCGCGCCGAGCACCTGACCGTCCCGGACACCGACGCCCCGCCGGTGTTCTCCCCTCCGTACTGGGCGACCGACACGGAGGCCCCGCGGGCAACCAGCCGGGGCATGAACGCGATCCGCTACGGGATCCGGCACCTGGTCGACCACGGCGCCACCCGGCACCTGGCCGGACACGGCGCGGACGAACTGTTCACCGGCGGCGCCCCCGGCGGCGGCACCACGATGCTGCTCACCC
>NZ_JBFBDY010001013.1:0-1739 GCF_040683475.1 Kitasatospora sp. NPDC093558
GGCCATGGCGTCCCAATAAGACCTCTCCCTTGATCAAACGCTGCGGTAGCGGCGCAGCAGCAGCCCTTACGCCCGGGCCGCCAGCCCGGGGGCCTCGGCCGCGCTGTCCCCGGTCAGCTCGACGCCGTCCGTCTCGCCGTCGCGCACCACCGCCCGGACGAGGCTCGGTCCGGCGGACTCCCCGACGTGGATGCCGGCCAGGGTGGCGGACGTGACCTCGCAGTCCTCGAACGTGCCCCGGGCGCGGCCCGCGATGTGCAGGCCGTTCCCCTGTGTGCGCACCGCGCGGCAGCGCCGCAGCACCGGGTCGGTGCCGTTGGTGAGCACGTAGCCGTGGGCGCGCACGGCGCTGACGGTGCAGTCCTCCAGTTCGACCCGGGCGGTGGAGCCGATGAAGACGCCGAGCGCGCTGTCGCGGATCTCGGTCCGCACCACGCGGGTGGTGCTCTGCTCCTCGAGTGCGATGGCGGGCTTGTCGGTTGCGGAGATCTCGCAGTCCTCGACGCTGCCGCGGGACTCGCCGTTGGCGCACACGCCGTTGCCCCGGGCGTCGCGCAGCACGCAGCGGCGCACGGTGGGGTTGGCGCGCTCGCCGATCACCAGGGCGGAGGTGCCGAGGTGCTCGATCACGCTGTCCTCGATGACGCTCGCGCCGGTCGAGGTCTCCACCAGGCCCGCGCCCGCCGGGTTCACCACGCGGCAGCCGCGCATCGCCAACTCGCCCTGCTGGCGGGTCAAAACGGCCGTCCAGGCGCTGCCGACCACCTCGCAGTCCTGGAGGGCGAGCTGGCCGCGCGGCACGTCCACGGCGGGCAGCTCCTCGTCCCGGCCCTGCAGCACCAGGCCCGTCAACTGCACGGCCTCGGCGAGCACTTGGAGCACCGAGCCGCGGCGCGGGCTGATCCGCACGCTGCCCCGGACGTCCTCGGCCGTGATCGTCACCATCTTGGTGACCACCAGGTTCTCCTCGTACCGGCCGGGCCGCACCGAGATCACCGCGCCGCTGCGGGCCGCTTCGAGGGCCTCGCCGATCGTGCGGTAGAAGCCCGGCTGCGAACCGGGCTCCCGCTGTTCCGCACAGACCGTCAGCACCGCGCGTGACATGCCGGGGGATTCCCTTCGTTGGTGTTCTCGGGTGATGGAACGGTTCAGGAGGTGCAGGTCGCGCGGATCGCGCTCGCCGCGTGGTGGGCGTGGGACTCTCCGCCACCCCAGTCCACGCCGCGCGTGTGCAGGGTGACGGCCAGCGGGCCGCCGTAGGAGTAGCTGCCCACGTCCACCCAACTCCCCTGACTGGACGTCTGGTTGACGACGAACGACCGGCCCGGGCCGCCGCTCTGCACCGTGTAGTACGTCGGGTGTCCGCCGACCTTCGTCACGTCACCGCTCGCCGGGACGTAGACGGACAGGGCGCAGGTGCTGACGTTGCCCAGGTTGAACGTCCACACCACCGACGCGGACGAGTCGTCCTTCGAGGCATCGCCGGACATCGGGACGGACGTGTAGCTCCCGTTGCAGCCGTCCCCGCTCCAGCCGCCGGAGTTGCCGATCCAGCCCTCGATGCCCTTGCTGAACCGGCCGTTCTCCCGGTAGGCACCCTTTCCGCTGCACCCCGGGCCCAGGACCGTCACCACGGGCGGCGGGTCGGCGGGCTTCGCGGGCGGCGGGGCGGGCTGCTGCGGGGCCGGCTGCTGGGGTGCGGGCTGTTGCGGCGCCGACTGCTGCGGCGCGGGCTGCTG
>NZ_JBFBDY010001014.1:0-1730 GCF_040683475.1 Kitasatospora sp. NPDC093558
GTCCGCGACCGCGCGGAAGGCACGCAGCAGGATCGGGGAGAAGCTGCCATCGCGCACCATGGCCAGCTCGGCGAGCCGGTCCTGCTCCGAGGTGTCGTAGACGGACTCGTCGACCAGGCCCGTGACGAACGCCTCGAAGTTCTCCGCGACCAGGGTGATCGCGTAGTCGTTCTCCTGGTTGACGTGCACCACGGTCGGCTCGCCGTGCCTGCCGCACGCGCGGTAGTCGAGGGCGAGCATGTCGTGGCCGGCCGAGGGTGTGTCGGCGAAGTAGACACCGATGTCGGGGTACTCCCACAGGTCGATCCAGAACAGGCTGCCGAACTCGCCGCCGAGCGACTGCGACCGGGTCCGCCCGATGCCCCGGATGCCGGTGATCTCGATGTAGTCGTCGGCCCAGGACGTCGCCTCGGGCATGGGGAAGCAGGTCCGGGTCGGAGTGCCGCCGTTGTGCGCGGTCATCAGCGCGATGTAGGAGTCGGGCAGCCGGTATCCGCCGAGCTCCTCCTCCAACGCCGCGATCAACTCCCGCGAGGGCGGGGTCTCCTCCACGTACTTCTCCAGGGCGTACGCCGAGTCGTCCCAGAAGCCGGCGACGTCGAAGCCCTCGAAGTGTCCCACTGCACCCTCCCGCGCCTACTCGTCCGGCGATTGTACGTTCGGCTCCCAGGCGCGGACCGCGGTCGCCCTCGGGGCACCAGTGCGTCGGCATCGCTACGGGCACCGGACCGGACAGGCTTCGGGGCTTGGACCGGGGGAGCCCGCGGCCCATGTTGACCGTGCTTCGCTGGATCAGCCAGGGTCGTTCACGCTGCGAGGGTCCTGGGTGGTTCGACGAGTTCGCCGCGTTCGAAATGGGCCCCGGCTCGGACGAGGGCGACGAGGTGGGGTGCGTTCACGGCTGAGGTGACCCCCGGGACGTGGACACAGGGGTTCATGCTGCGAGGGAGAGTCTCGCCTGCACGTGGTGCTGCTGTTCGAACTCCAGGGGGGACAGGTAGGCGAGTGAGCTGCCGCCTCCGGGCGTTGTAGTACGTCAGGCACTGGAATATCGCCAGCCTTGCCTGATTCATCGTCAGGAACAGCTTCCTGTGCATCACTTCTCGCTTCAGCCCCTGCCACAGACTCTCGGCCAGGGCGTTGTCGTAGCTCGAACCGGCCCGGCCCGTGCTCCTGCGAACCCCATGCCGGTCGCAGACGGGCCTTTCCCCGTGAACGTGGACACCCTGGACACTTGGATCTGTGATGATCGCTCGACACGCCGCAGGATCGCTGAGATCAGGCAGATCCACGCCGAGTCCGACGGGACCTACGGCAGCCCGAGGATCACCGCCGAACTGCGGGACGCCGGCCATCCGGTGAACCACAAGCGGGTCGAGCGGCTGATGCGCCGGTGCGGTATCGCCGGCGTGCACCTGCGCAAGAAGGTCCGCACCACCGTCCCCGAGCCCGAGGCCGCCCCGGTCCCGGACCTCATCCAGCGGGACTTCACCGCGTCGGCGCCGAACACCAAGTACGTCGGCGACATAACGTATCTCCCGGCCGGTGACGGCCAATTCCTTTATCTCGCAACAGTGTTGGACTTGTATTCGAAGCGGTTGGCGGGCTGGTCGATCGCCGACCACATGCGCGCCGAGCTGGTCACCGACGCGCTCAGGGCCGCCGCCGCGACCCGGGGCGGCAATCTGCGCGGGGCGGTCTTTCACAGCGGCAACGGCGCCCAATACGGT
>NZ_JBFBDY010001015.1:0-1728 GCF_040683475.1 Kitasatospora sp. NPDC093558
GCCGCCGCCGCGCTCTCCCCGACGGTCGGCGCGCTGATCGCCGCGCGGGCGGTGCAGGGCGCGGGCGCGGCGCTGGTGATGCCGCTGACGCTCACCCTGATCAGCGAGGCGTTCCCGGCCGGAAAGCGCGGCATGGCGATCGGCCTGTGGGGCGGCATCGCCGGGCTGGCGGTGGCGGCCGGTCCGGTGGTCGGCGGCGCCGTCGTGCAGGGCATCAGCTGGCACTGGATCTTCTGGCTGAACGTGCCGATCGGCCTCGCCCTGATCCCGCTCGCGGCGACCCGCCTGCGCGAGAGCTACGGCCCGCGGCCGCACCTGGACGTGCGCGGGCTGCTGCTCGCCGGGGCCGGGTTCTTCGGGCTCACGTGGGGGCTGGTCCGCTCGAACACCGTCGGCTGGGCGAGCGGCGAGGTGCTCGGGTCGCTGCTCGCGGGCGCGGCGGTCGTCGGCGCGTTCCTGTGGTGGGAGCGGCGGGCCCCGGCGCCGATGCTGCCGCTCACGATGTTCCGGCGGCGCAGTTTCTCGGCCGCGAACGGCGTGAGCTTCTTCCTCTACGCGGGCCTGTTCGGCGCGCTGTTCCTGATGGCGCAGTTCTTCCAGACGGCGCAGGGCCTCACGCCGATGCAGGCGGGCCTGCGGCTGCTCGCCTGGACGGCGGCGCCGGTGGTCGTCGCGCCGCTCGCCGGGCGCCTGGCCGACCGCTTCGGGAACCGGCCGTTCATCGTCCTCGGCCTGCTGCTCCAGGCCGGCGGGCTCGCGTGGGTCGCCGGGATCGCCCAACCCGCCTCCGGCTTCGTCACGTTGGGCGTCGCCCTGGCGATCGCCGGGATCGGCACGTCGCTGGTGTTCCCGACCGTGGCCAACGCCGTCGTCGCCTCGGTCGACGACCGGGACGTCGGCATGGCGGCGGGCACCAACAGCGCGATGCGCGAGCTCGGCGGCGTCTTCGGCGTGGCCGTGCTGGCCTCCGTCTTCGCCCGCCCCGGCGCGTACGCCTCGCCCGCCGTGTTCGTCGACGGCTTCACGACGGCCCTGTGGGTGGGCGTCGGACTCTCCGCCGTCGGCGTCCTCGTCGGCCTGTTCGGGCTGCGGCGCGAGTCACCCGCGCCTACTCGGAGTGGATCACCGACAGTGCGTGTTCCCGCGCGCCCGTACTCAGCATCGCGTTGAGCTCGTCGAACAGGGCGCCGGCGCTGACCCCGTTCCAGCCCGGGGGGAGCAGCGAGAGCGGCAGGCCGGGGTCGCGGTAGGGGAGGCGGCGCCACTGCGTGAGCATCGGGACGTAGACCCGGAAGGCCTCCAGCGGCGTGCTGCCGGAGGCCTTCACCCGGTCCAGCACCGGGCGGTGGCGGGCGAGGAACTCCGCGTACAGTTCGGCGAGTTCGTCGAGGTCCCACCAGCTGCGCACCTTGGAGCGCAGGTCGCCGAAGGCGTAGTGGTCGCCGCGGAAGATGTCGACGTAGGCGGCGAGCCCGCGGCGCTCCAGCGTGCGGCGGGTCTCGGCGGCGAGGTTGCCCGGCGCCACCCAGACGCCGGGCGCGGCGGTGCCGAGGCCGAGCCGGGTGAGGCTGGCGCGCAGCTCGTGGCGCTTCTGCCGCTCGGACTCGGGGACGGAGAAGACGACGACGATCCAGCCGTCCTCGGGGACGGCGCGCACGCGTTCGAAGATGCGGACGTCGCCCTCGGCGAGGGTCTCCAGTACGGACGGGACGAGCGAGTACCCGGCGG
>NZ_JBFBDY010001016.1:0-1726 GCF_040683475.1 Kitasatospora sp. NPDC093558
GTCGCCGGGCAGCTCCGCGAGGGTGCGGGCGGCGGTCTCGGCCATCTGGTAGCCGGGGGCGACGAGGCCGTAGACGCGGCCGTCGGCGGCCTGGGCGCACTCGCCGATCGCGAGGATCGCCGGGTCGGCGGTTCGGCAGTGCTCGTCGACGACGACGCCGCCGCGCGCGCCGACCGGCAGGTCGCAGTCGCGGGCGAGCTGGTCGCGGGCGCGCACGCCGGCCGAGAACACCACGAGGTCGGCGGCGAGTTCGCGGCCGTCGGAGAGCGCGAGCCCGGTGACCGTGCCGTCCTCGCCGGTGACGACGCCGCTCGCGCCGGCGCTGGTGTGCACCGTCACGCCGAGGTCCTCGATCTTGCGGCGGAGCACCGCGCCGCCGCCGTCGTCGACCTGGACGGCCATCAGGCGGGGCGCGAACTCGACGACGTGGGTGGTCAGTCCGCCCGCCCGCAGCGCTCCGGCGGCCTCCAGGCCGAGCAGTCCGCCGCCGACGACGACGCCGGTGCGGGCCTGCTCCGCTTCCGCGCGGATGGCGTCGACGTCCTCTATGGTGCGGTAGACGTGGCAGCCGGGCGCGTCCTTGCCGGGCACCGGCGGAACGAACGGGACCGAGCCCGTCGCCAACACCAGGGCGTCATAGTGGAGTTCGGCACCCGATCGGGTGCGCACCAGGTGCGCCGCCCGGTCGATGGCGGTGACCGGGTCGCCGAGGCGCAGGTCGATGCCGTGCTCGGCGAGGAAGCCGGGCGGGCACAGCGACAGGTCCTCGGCGGTGCGGCCGTCGAACAGTGCGCTCAGGTGCACCCGGTCGTACGCGGGCCGGGGTTCCTCGGCGAGCACGGTGATCCGCCAGCCGGCCGCGGCGGGCTGCTCGGTGAAGGCCTCCAGGAAGCGCTGGCCGACCATGCCGTGGCCGACCAGGACCAGGTCCCGGATGCTGCGGGGGTCAGGGGTCATCGCGGTACTCCTCGGGTGAGCAGGTGCAGGGGGTGGCCGCCGAGCGGTGCTCCGCTCTCGAAGGCGCCGGCCAGCGCGTCCACGGTGGCCAGGTCGCCGAGCAGGATCGCGCCGACCAAACGGTCGCCGCGCAGGACGAGCTTCTTGTAGCTGCCGCGGGTGGCGTCGGCGATCCGCAGGACGTCGAGGCCTGGGTCGAGGCTCTCGTCCACGGCGCCGAACGCCGCGTACTCCAGGTCGCCGGTGCTGAGCCGGGCGCGTGGGAGGCTGCCGGTGTAGCGGGCGTCCGGATCGGCGCCGGACAGCCGCCGGGCGAGGGCGTCGGCCTGCTCCCAGGCGGGGCCGGCCAGGCCGTGGACGGTGCCGCGGTGCTCGGCGCAGTCGCCGATCGCGGACACGTTCTCGGCAACAGCCAGCCGGTCGTCCACCAGAATTCCCGTGCCGACCGGCAGCCCGGCGCCGTACGCGAGCGCGGTGCGGGGGCGGGTGCCGCAGGCGAGCACGACCAGGTCGCAGTCGAGCCGGAAGCCGTTGGCGAGCTCCACCGCGCCGACCCTGTCGCCGCCGTGGACGGCGCGGGCCCGGTTGCGGGCGTAGGTCTCGACACCGAGCGCGAGCAGCCGCTCCCGCAGCACCTCGGCCGCCTCGCCGTCGAGTTGACGCTCGATCAGATATGGCCCCTGGTGGACGATTTCGGTGCGGACGCCGAGCGCGGCGAGCGCCCGCGCGGCGCTCACGCCGAGCACCCCGCCGCCGATCACCACCGCCC
>NZ_JBFBDY010001017.1:0-1720 GCF_040683475.1 Kitasatospora sp. NPDC093558
GGACGCGACCGTCGGCGCCGCGCTGGAGGCGCTGCGGGCCGCACCGGGCGGGGTCGCCCCGGCCGTCCTGCCGCGGGCGGCGCGGCCGTACGGGGTGGCCGAGGCGGAGGTGCTCGGTTCCGTGTCCCGGGAGGTGCTGCAGGCGGCGCTCGCGGACGGGAGCGCCAAGCCCGACGGTCCGGTGCGCCCGCTGCTCGGGCCGGCCCTGCCGACGGTCGGGGTCGGGCAGCCCGCCGCCGAGGCGCGGGCCGCGCTGGCGGGCGGGCACGCGGGGGTGGTGGTGCTGGTGGACGGGAAGACGGCAGGGGTGCTGACGAAGGCGGCGCTCTCCTAGCGGAGCGCTCCGCCCGGGGTGGGGCAGGGGTGGCAGCCCTCAGCGCTGCCACCCCCGTTGGCTTCTCGGCACCGGGGTGGGGGTTCGTTGAGCCAAACCCCACCATGGGCTGAAAGCGGGTGTGGATCCGTGCGGGGTTCCGTGGGGGTTCGGTGAGCGCCCCGGCAACTGCGGGATTCAGCCCGTGAGGGCTTCGCGCAGCCGCTTCTTGTCAGGCTTGCCGACGGACGTCAGCGGGATCGCGTCCACCACGTGCAGGGCCTCGGGCGCGTAGATCCGGCCCTGCACGGCTCCCCGCTCCTTCAGCAACTCGCGCCGGGCCGGACCGGGGTGAGGCCGACGAGGTAGCCGTCGACCGCGTCGGTGACGCAGGCGTTGCTGCGCCCGTAGGCGGTGTGCCCCGGGCCCTTGAAGGTCAGCAGCATGCCGCCGGGCAGCTGGGAGGCGAGGGCCTGGGCCTCCTCGTACGTGGTGGCCGGGTCGCCGGTGGTGCCGACCACGAGGACCGGGGGCAGCCCCTCGGGGGTCGCGCGGTGGGGCCTGAGCGGGCCGGCGGGCCAGGTCCGGCAGGTGAGGGTGGCGACGACGCTGTTCGCGCCGAACGCGCCCGACTCCCGCTGGGCCCGGTCGAGCAGGTCCCAGTACGCCTGCGGGTCCGCGGGGTAGGGGGTGTCGAGGCAGTTGACGGCGGTGAGGGCGGCATCGGAGTTGTCGGGGGCCTGGTCGCCGCCGGTCTGCGGGCCGTCCTGGTGGCCGGGGTCCGGGTCGGCGATGGCGATGAGTTTCGCGGGGTTGCCGCGGCGGGCGGCGCCGAGGGCCTCGGACAGCGGCTGCCACTGGGACTCGGGCGAGTACATCGACAGGACGATGGCGGTGTGCAGGGTGCTCTGGTCGAGGCGCGGACCCCCGCCGGCCGACTGGGCGGGGCCGCGGGCGGCCTTCTCGTACAGGCCGGCGATCACGCGGCGGATGCCGTCGGGCGTGCCGGCGGGGCAGGCCGGCCCGACGACCGCCGCGCAGCGGTCGGCGTAGTCGTCGACGGCCCGCTGGAAGCCCTTCGCCTGGCGCAGGGCCAGTCCGGCCCAGTCGAGCGACGGGTCGATGGCGCCGTCGAGGACCTTGGCCCGCACCCGGTGGGGGAACTGCTCGGTGTAGATGGTGCCGAGGTAGGTGCCGTAGGACCAGCCGAGGTAGGTGAGCTTGTCGTCGCCCAGCGCCGCGCGCAGGACGTCCAGGTCGCGCGCCGCGTCGAGGGTGCCCACGTGGGGGAGGAGTTCACCGCTCCGGGCCTTGCACGCGGCGGCCTCCCGGTCGGCGCCCGCGAGGACGGCCGCCCGCTCGGCGGGGGTCTGCGGGTAGAGCGGTGTGGACTTCCCGTCGTCAGTC
>NZ_JBFBDY010001018.1:0-1716 GCF_040683475.1 Kitasatospora sp. NPDC093558
CGTGGCGCGGCCGGCGCCTCGGCCCGCCGCTGCCGGGCACCGTCCGCCGGCTGCTGGACGTGCGGGGCGGGCCGGTGCCCGACGGCGTCGTCGGCGAGCTGCACCTGGCCACCGCCGGACGGCCCGACGTGCCGGCCGGGCTGCGCTGCCGGCGCACCCGGGACGGCGGCCTCGAAGTCGTGGGCCCCGGCGCCGGGTGGCTGTCCGTCGGCGACCGGGCGGTCCGCGCGGCGGCCGTCGAGCGGGCGCTGCGGGCCGTGCCGGGCGTGCGGGACGCGGCGGTCACCGCCGACGCCGAGCGCCGGCTGATCGCCTGGCTCGTCCCGGACCCCGCCGTGCCCACGGGCACCGGGCGCGAGCGCGAGGCCTTCGCGTCGATGGTGCGCGGCCGGGCCAGGGCGGCGCTGCCCGGATACGAGGTCCCGGCGGTGTTCGGGGTCCTGGAGGCCCTGCCGACGGCCCCCGACGGCACGCCGGACCGCGGCGCGCTGCCGCCCCCGCCCGCGCTGCCGCCGCGCGTGCCCACCGAGCAGGCCCCGCCCCGCAACGGGGTGGAGCGGCGCACGCTGGCGATCTTCCAGGAGGTCCTGGGCCGGCCCGCGGTCGGCGTGCACGCCGACTTCTTCGGCCTCGGCGGGCACTCCCTGCTCGCCGCCAAGCTGCTGAGCCGCGTGCGCGCCGAGTTCGGCCTCCAGGTGCCCGTGCGCGACTTCTTCCGGCTGCCGACCCCGGCCGGACTGGCCGCCGTCCTGGCGGAGCTGGAACGGGCCCGCGACCGGCGACCCACCGCGGACGAAGCGGTGCTCGCCCAGCTCGCCGGCATCTCCGACGAGGAGATCGACCAGATCCTGCGCCACCTGAACTGAACCGGCCACCGCAGAACCCACCACCAGAACTCACCACCAGAACCCACCACCACAACTCCCAAGGAGCCAGCGATGGGAATCGACGACGCCGACACCGTCTTCCAGGTCGTCACCAACGAGCAGGACCAGTACTCGATCTGGTTCGCCGACCGGGCGCTGCCCGCCGGCTGGGCCGCCACCGGTACGACCGGGACCAAGCAGGAGTGCCTCAAGCACATCGAGCGGGTCTGGACGGACATGCGCCCCCGCTCCGTCCGCGAACGCGCCGCCTGACCGCCGCCTGACCGCCGCCGACGCGTCGAAGACCGCGCCACAGACCGCGTCGAAGACCGCGCCACCGACCGCGCCACAGACACCGAGGACGGGAGTCCCCCCACATGAGCACGCACGACGGCACCGCCGCCCTGACGCCCGACGAGAAGCGCGCCGTCCTGGCCGGCCTCCTCGACGGCTCCGCCAGCGCCTTCACCAGCAACCTCACCCTGGAGCAGCGCCGCCTGTGGCTGCTCGTCCAGCTCGACGAGAAGCGCCCCTGGCAGACCGGTGACGCCGTGCGGCTCACCGGCCGGATCGACCCGGCCGCGCTCCAGCAGGCGCTCGCGGCCGCCGTCCAGCACCACCCGGTGCTGCGCACCACCTTCCGCACGGTGGACGGCCACCCGCTGGCGACCGTCAAGCCGGTGGCCTCGCTGCGCCTGCCGGTGGTCGAGCTCGACCCGGAGCGGCTCGACGAGGAGCTGGCCCGGATCGCGGCCGCCGAGAGCCGCCGCCGCTTCGACCTGGCGCAGGGCCCGCTGGTGCGGGCGAGCCTGCTGCGGCTCGGGGCCGAGGACCACGTCCTGCTCCAGAC
>NZ_JBFBDY010001019.1:0-1715 GCF_040683475.1 Kitasatospora sp. NPDC093558
GGTCCAGGACGGCACGTACAAGTCCTGGGCGGGCAAGGTCAACGACGCCTTCAACAGCAGCGGCGTCTCCGGCACCCCCACCCTCAAGCTCGACGGCAAGCAGCTCACCGTGTTCGACGGCCAGGGCAACCCGCTCACCCCGGCCCAGTACACCCAGCTGATCCAGCAGACCATCGCCGCCAAGTGAGCCACGGGAGCCCCCACATGACCACTGCCGCCAAGCCCCCCGCAGCGGGACCGACGGCCCGACGGCTCACCGAACCCGTCGACAGTGGCCGGGCCTTCGGTCTGCTGCTGCTCGTCGCCGGAGCCATCGGTCTGGCCGCCTCGATCACCCTGACGCTGGAGAAGATCCGGCTGCTGGAGAACCCCGCCTACGTCCCCAGCTGCAACATCAACCCGATCGTCAGTTGCGGCTCGGTGATGCGCACCTCTCAGGCGTCCGCCTTCGGCTTCCCCAACTCCCTGATCGGCCTGGGCGGTTTCGCGGTCGTCGTCACCATCGGCGTCGTCGTGCTGACCGGCGCCCGGCTGCCGCGCTGGTTCTGGTTGGGCCTCCAGGCCGGCACGCTCTTCGGCGTCGGCTTCATCACGTGGTTGATGGACCAGACCCTGTACTCGATCGGCGCGGTCTGCCCGTACTGCATCGTCGTGTGGATCGCCACCATCCCGCTGTTCTGGTACACCACCCTGCACAACGCCAGGAACGGCGTGATCCCGCTGCCCACGAGGTGGCGCCCGGCCACCGAACTGGCGGCGCGCTACCACTGGGTCGTGCCCGCCGTCTGGTACCTCGTCATCGCCCTGCTGATCCTCAACCGCTTCTGGTACTACTGGAGCACCCTCCTCTGAGGTTCCGCCTGAGTGCCGTGAAGCCCAAAGGCCCTTCGTGGCACCGACGGAGGTCGGGCCATTAAGGGCGCCGGGGCAGGGCGGCACGTGCGGTCGGCCGCCGCCCTGGTCGGAGGTACCGGCCGGACCGGTAGCGCACCGCGGGCACCCGCAAGCCACGCGCGCTCACCCTTACGGCTGGTCACGGCGCCCGTACACGCCCGGTCCTGTCGGGGCCTGTGCCAGTGTGCCGTCAGGGACCCCCGGGATCCGACACGGTCGCCGGGGCGGATCGAGATGCCCCGAGACGACGGGCGGCCGTCTTCCCCAGGGCAAGGGAGCCGGAGACCATGCTCGAGTTGTTCGACGCCATGGGGCCGCCGCCCGCGGTGGCCGCCCGCTACCGCGAGCAGGGGTGGTGGCGTGACGGGACCTTCCTGGACGACCTGCGGGAGGCCGCCGAGCGGACGCCCGACCAGCGCGTGATCATCAGCTGGCGGGCTGATGAGGGGCGGGCCATTTCCCTGACCTTCGCCGAGCTGGCCGATCGCGTGGAGCGTTTCGCCGGCGGGCTGGACGCACTGGGCGTCCGGCGCGGCGAGGTCGTGGCCTTCCAACTGCCGGACTGGTCGGAGACGGCCGCGCTCACGCTCGCGTGCTGGCACGTCGGGGCCGTGACCATGCCGATCTCGCTGCGCTTCGGCTGGCGCGAGGTGGGCCGGATGCTCGCGTCCACCCGGGCGGTGCTCCTGGTCACGGCCGACCGGAATCCCGGCCGGGAGCACACCGAGGCCCTCGCGCGGCTGGCCGGTGGCCTGCCCGCCCTGCGCCACCGCGTGGTCGTCGGAGACACGGCGGCCACCGGCGCGCTCGACTTCGACGCG
>NZ_JBFBDY010001020.1:0-1711 GCF_040683475.1 Kitasatospora sp. NPDC093558
GCCAGGACGGACAGCCAGGTCGCGGGCGTCGAGGCGCTGGTGGGTGCTGGCGGCGGCGAGCGGCGCGCTCGCGATGACCTTCATCGACGAGACGGGAGTCGGTGTGTCCCTCGCGACGATCCGCCGGGAACTGCACGCCTCCCCGACCGGCGTGCACTGGGTGATGAACGCCTACATGCTCTCCCTGGCGGCCTTCGTCGGGGTGAGCGGGCGACCGGCCGACGTATTCGGCATGCGCCGGACGATCGCCGTCGGCCTGGTCGTCTTCGGGACCGGCTCGCTGCTCAGCGCCACCGGAGGCCTTGCGGGCGGCGGTCACGCAGTCGTCGCGGGTCTACTGCCGGTCGAGGCGGCGAGCGTGGCGCGAGCCCTCTCGTCCTGATGCTTCTATCAGCCGGCCTGCCGGCGGAATCGGCCTGAGGGACGATGGTGGAAGCCCCTTGCCGTTCGACATCCGTAACCGGGCAGCCGGACAGTCGGGGCGGCCTCCCGGACGGGCGACAGAGCGGAGCCAGCAGATGAACGCCGCCGACGGACGCAACGAGGGACCGACCCCGGTGCATCTCGGTCCGTCCGTGCCGGGTGGACTGCTGGACCTACTGGGAGTGGCCGCGGTCGTCCTCGACGGTGACGGACGGATCGCGTTGTGGAGCCCGCAGGCCCGGGAACTGTTCGGCTGGACCTCCGAGGAGGCGCTGGGCCGGCCCGCGGCGAAGCTTCTGGTGTCCGAGGAGCACGTGGGCCTCGTGCTGGAATTGTTCGCCACCGTGATGGCCAGCGGTGAGAGCTGGGCCGGCGTGTTCCCCGTCCGGCACAAGGACGGCTCGACGCGCCTGGTGGAGTTCCGCAACATGCGGTTGCGCGACAAGGACGGCGCCCGCTACGCGCTCGGGATCGCGGCCGACGAAGCCGTCGTACGCGGTGTGGAGCGCGATCTGGCACTGTCCGCCCGACTGGTCGCCCAGTCCCCCATCGGCCTCGCGGTATTCGACACCGATCTGCGCTACCTCCTGATCAACCCTGCCCTCGAACACATCAACGGCATCCCCGCACCGCAGCACCTCGGACACAGCGTCCCCGAGATGCTGCCGTTCCTGGACACCGACGCCATCGAGGCGGCGATGCGCCACGTCCTGACCGGGGGAACACCCCTGCTCGACCAGTTCACCACCGGCCGCACGCCCGCCGACCCCGACAGCGAGCACGCCTGGCTGGTCTCCTACTACCGGCTCGAAGATCCGGGCGGGCGGGTGCTCGGCGTCGCGCTGTCGGTGGTGGACGTCACCGAGCAGCACCGCGCGGACCGCCAGGCCGTCCAGGCCCGCCGCCGTCTCGCCACGATCGCCCGCGCCTCCACCCGGATCGGGACCACGCTCGATCTGGCGACCACCGCTCACGAGCTCGCCGACACCGTGGTCCCCGATCTCGCCGACATCGCCGCCGTGGACGTCCTCGACGCCGTCCTCGACGCCCGCGCCGCCCACGACCCACCGAGCGGCCCGGCACTGTTCCGCGCCCTCGCCGTCCAGACCGCCTACCCCACCGACGCCGCCGGCGCCGCCGACCCGGTCGGCGAACTCACCCGGTACGAAGCCGACCGGATGGTCACCCGCTGCGTGGCCACCGCCCGGCCGGTCCACATCCCCCACGTGCGCTCCGACCACCTCGCCCGCATCGCCCGGGACGAAGAGGCCGCCGCCGTCCTCGCCCG
>NZ_JBFBDY010001021.1:0-1709 GCF_040683475.1 Kitasatospora sp. NPDC093558
GGCCGGTGCGCCTGGTCGAAGCCGGCCGCGGTGCGCAGCACGGTGTCCACGGCGCCGACCGCGAGCGCGGACATCACCGTCCGGCTGAGGTGGAAGGAGCGCAGCGCGGCCTCGATGCCGTGGCCGGGCGGCCCGAGCAGGGCGTCGTCCGGCAGCGGGCAGTCGTCGAACTCCAGCCCGGCGAACCGGCAGCCGCGCAGGCCGACGGCGAGGTGCCGGGGCAGGGTGCGGGCCCGGTCCGGCGGCAGGGCGCGCGGGTCGAACAGCAGCGCCGACAGGCTCCGGCTGCCGGGGGCCGGGTCGGTGCGGCAGAACAGCACCAGCGCCTCGGCCCGGTCCAGGTTGTTGATCGCGGGCTTGCCGCCGCTCAGCAGCAGGCCGCCGCCGCCGGGCCGGCGGGCGGTCACCTGGCTGCGCACGTAGTCGTTGCTGTGGGTGGTCTCGGGCTGCGCGATCGCGGCCCGGCCGCCGGCCAGCATGACGCCGGCGAGCCGGGCCTGCTGTTCGGGGGTGCCGTCGGTCCAGACGTCGGAGGCGGCCATGTAGCTGGTCATCCCGTAGCCCATGCCGAGGGAGACGTCGCGCCGGAACACCGGGCGCATCACCTCGACCAGGCCGGGCACGGTGTCCAGGCGCCCGCCGAGCCCGGCCGGGACGAACTCGGCGGAGCCGCCGAAGTCGTCCAGCGCGGCCTCGCCGTCGTCGAACCGCCGGGCCTCCTCGTCGGCGCGCAGCAGGGCGGCGAAGCCGAGCGGGTTGGCCGGGTCGCCGGGGTCGCCGAGGCGGGCCTCCAGGTCGGCGGCGCGCGCGGCGGCCGCGTCCGCGCCCACCGGGGCGGGGGCGGGCAGGGTGGTCACCACGGCTGCACTCCCCCGCCGACGGGCTGCGGGTGGAGCAGGTCCTCGCCGAGCGCGCGGTCCTTCGCCCGCACGACGGCCCGCACGGCGCCGTCCAGGACCTCGTAGTCGCCGCGGACCTTCCCCTCCAGGAAGAGCGTGCGCATCAGCGTGCGCTGCACCTTGCCGCTCGTGGTGCGCCGGACGGTCCCGGGGCGCACCAGCAGCAGGTTGGCGACCGGCACGTTGAACTCGCGGCCGACCTTCTCGATGATCCGGCGCGACAGCTCGCGCAGCGACTGCTCGTTCTGGCCCGCGCTGCGCACCTCCTGCACCAGCACCAGTTGTTCGCGCCCGGCGTCGACGGCGAACGCGGCGCCGGTGGCGGCGGACAGCTGCGGCGCGGTCGAGCGCACGGCCGCCTCGATGTCGTACGGGTAGAGGTTGCGCCCGTTGAGGATCAGCACCTCCTTGACCCGGCCGGTGACGTAGAGCTCGCCGTCGCGCAGGACGCCGAGGTCGCCGGTGCGCAGGTAGCCGCTCGCGCCGTCGCGCAGGGTCGCTCTGAACGTCTCCTCGCTCTCCTTGGGCCGGCGCCAGTAGCCCTGGGCGACGCTCGGCCCGCGCAACCACACCTCGCCGACCGCGCCGTCGGGCAGTTCGGCGCCGGTCTCCGGTTCGACGATGCGCAGGTCGTAGCCGGCCGGACGGCCGCAGGCGACGAGCGTCCGCGCGCCGGCCGTCCCCTCGGCCACGGGCTCGAAGGTGTTGCGCTCCAGGGCCCGCGGGTCCGCGCCGCCATGCGCCCCGGCCCCATCGGCTCCGCCGGCACCACGATCGTCACGACCGGCATGGTGCTCGGCCCAGAAGGAG
>NZ_JBFBDY010001022.1:0-1706 GCF_040683475.1 Kitasatospora sp. NPDC093558
GGATGACGGAGTCCGGGCGGGCGAGCAGCGGCAGGGTGTGGAAGCCGTGCTGCTCGCGCACCCAGCGCGGGCCGGTGACCTGGTCGCCCGTGAGGACGTTGGTCCACGTCCCCTCGGGCACGTAGTACTCGACCGTGCCGTCCTCGGTGAAGACCGGGGCGACGAGCAGGTCGTCGCCGAGCATGTACTGCCGGTCGAGCGTGCCGACGGCCGGGTCGTCCGGGAACTCCAGCACCATCGCCCGCATCACGGGGACGCCGGTGGCGTGGGCCTGCTGCGCCGCGCGCTGGAGGTAGGGCGCGAGCCGGTGCTTGAGCAGCGTGAACTCGCGGGTGACCTCGACCGCCTCCTCCCCGAATTCCCACGGCACCCGGTAGGACTTGCTGCCGTGCAGCCGGCTGTGCGAGGAGAGGAGTCCGAACTGCGTCCAGCGCTTGAAGACGGCGGGGGTGGGGGTGCCCTCGAAGCCGCCGATGTCGTGGCTCCAGAAGCCGAAGCCGGACAGGCCGAGGGACAGGCCCCCGCGCAGCGACTCCGCCATGGCGTTGAAGTGCGACTCGCAGTCGCCGCCCCAGTGCACCGGGTACTGCTGGCCGCCGGCGGTGGCGGAACGGGCGAACAGCAGCGCCTCGCCCTCCCCGCGCTCCTCGCGGAGCAGCTCGAACACCGCCTGGTTGTACAGGTGCGTGTAGTAGTTGTGCATCTTCTCGGGGTCAGAGCCGTCGTGCCAGACCACGTCGGTGGGGATGCGCTCGCCGAAGTCGGTCTTGAAGCAGTCCACGCCGACGTCCAGCAGGGCGCGCAGCTTGCCGGTGTACCAGTCGCGGGCGGCGGGGTTGGTGAAGTCCACCAGGGCCATGCCCGGCTGCCACAGGTCCCACTGCCACACGCTTCCGTCCGCGCGCCGCACGAGGTGGCCCTCTCGCAGGCCCTCGGCGAACAGCTCCGACTTCTGCGCGATGTACGGGTTGATCCAGGCGGAGATCCGCAGCCCCTGCTCCTTGAGCCGGGCCAGCATGCCGGCCGGGTCGGGGAAGGTGTCCGGGTCCCACACGAAGTCGCACCACTGGTACTCGCGCATCCAGAAGCAGTCGAGGTGGAAGACGCTCAGCGGGATGCCGCGCTCGGCCATGCCGCCGACGAAGCGGTTGACGGTGGCCTCGTCGTAGTCGGTGGTGAAGGAGGTGGTCAGCCACAGGCCCAGCGCCCAGGCCGGGGGCAGCCCGGGGCGGCCGGTGAGCGCGGTGTAGCGCTCCAGGATCAGCTTGGGGGTCGGCCCGTGGACGACGAAGAACTCGAGTGACTGGTCCTCGACGCTGAACTGGACCTGCCCGACCGACTCGGAGCCGACCTCGTAGCTGACCTTGCCGGGGTGGTTGACGAAGACGCCGTAGCCCCGGTTGGTCAGGTGGAACGGGACGTTCTTGTAGGCCTGCTCGCTGGTGGTGCCGCCGTCCGCCTGCCAGATGTCCACCACCTGGCCGTTGCGGACGAACGGGGTGAACCGCTCCCCCAGGCCGTAGACCAGCTCGCCGACGCCGAGGGCGAGCTGTCCGAGCATGTGGTGCCGGCCGTCGGCGTCGGTGACGAAGCCGGTGCCGCGCTCGCCCACCGAGGTCAGGACCCGCCCGCCGGCGGTGAACTCCAGCTGCCACGGCCTGGCGGTGTCCACCCGCAGCGTCAGTTCGCCGGCGCAGAGCTCCACG
>NZ_JBFBDY010001023.1:0-1704 GCF_040683475.1 Kitasatospora sp. NPDC093558
CAGCGCAGCGGCGTCGCCGCCGTCGGCGGCGAGCGACCTGAGCAGGTCCTCGACCTCGCGCCCGGCCTGGACGAGGGCCGCGGTGACCAGCTGGTCCTTCCCCTCGGGGAAGTGGAAGTACAGCGAACCGCGCGGCGCACCGCTCTCGGCGACGATCTGGTTGACGCCGCTGCCGAAGTAGCCCTGCGCCTCGATCAGCGCCCGCGCACCGGCGATCAGCCGGGCGCGGGTCTCCTCACCCTTGGCTCCCATGGGAGAGAGAATAGACCGGTCTATATATTTTGCCAAAGCGGGCAGGCCGGGAAGGTCAGCGGCCTACACCCTGTACCCGGGCGGGAACCCGGTCCAGCGGAGGTCCTCGGGCAGGTGCCCGAGATCATTGACCACCAGCGGAGAGGCCGGCCGCCCCGGGGCGTAGCGGATGACGGTCAGCGACGCATGGCCATGGTTGAGCCCGAGCCAACGCCACGCCGGCGCGTCGAGGGCATGCCGGACGAGCCAGGCGATGAGGAAGTTGTGCGTGACGACGAGCTCGTGCCGCTCCTGATCGCCGGCCACCGGCCCGGTGAACGAGGCGACAGCCTGCCGGGCCAGCTCCGGCCCCGAGGCATGGGGCTCGGCCTGGGCGAGGAAGCGGAGAAAGTGGTCGGCACCGTCGGACGGAAGCTCCGCCCGCCCCGGGACGTACGGGACGTAGTCACCCGCCGCGTCGCAGGCCTGGACACTGACGGCAGGCAAGTGCTCGGCGATCAACCCGGCCGTCTGCGCAGCCCGAGCGAGTGGCCCATGGTGCACGGCAGTGATGGGCCGCCCCGCCAACCGCCGCCCGAGAAGCGAAGCCTGACGCCGCCCGACCTCCGACAGCCCACTCTCATCCGGCAGGGCTTCCCCATGCCGAACGAGATAGAGATAGCGAACAGTCGCCCCACCCATGCACAACCCCCTTGAGCACAATTGATCACGTCCCACCAGCCGACGCCACCCCCCACCCGCCCGGTTCCCGGGCTGGGCCAGCGGGCTCGCCGGGCACGAGAAGTCGGCCCGTCCGACTTCTCGCGCGGAGCCTCCCCCACTTCCCGCACTGGGGATCTGCGGATGCTTGCCCCCGGGGCGCGCAGGAGGTCGGCGCCATCGACTTCTTGCGTGGGCGAACTGCTGGCTGCGCGCGTGCATGAGAAGTCGGTTGGGCCGACTTCCTGTGCAGGCGAGCCCGTGGCCGCGGGTGCGCGTGCGAGACGTCGGCCTGTCCGACTTCTCGCGCTGAGCCCGCAACCTCCCATGGTGGGGATCTGCGGGTGCTTGCCCCGGGGCGCGCAGGAAGTCGGCGCCATCGACTTCCTGCGCGAGCGAGCCGCCGGCTGCGTGCGTGCGTGAGAAGTCGGGTGGGCCGACTTCCTGTGCGAGCGGCCTTTGCCTGCTGGGGGTTTGGTGGCGTACAGGATGTCGAGCAGGCGGACTTCCGGTGCGGGGTCCTGTGTGGGGGCGTGTCGTGTGCCGGCGGCATCGACTTCCTGCGCCAGCCGCTGGCTGCGTGCGTGCATGAGAAGTCGGTTGGGCCGACTTCCTGTGTGAGGTGCCCTTGGGGGTTGGGCGTGCTGGGTGGCTAGTAGCAACGCCGTTCAGTTAGGGCGGAGCTGGGGCTGTCAAGGGTCGGTTGTGAGCATGTTGATGCTGATGGTGGCCTTGTAGGTTGTCCGGTCGATG
>NZ_JBFBDY010001024.1:0-1702 GCF_040683475.1 Kitasatospora sp. NPDC093558
GTTGTGTTCACCGACGCGGGGTGGAGCAGCGGCGGCCGGTGCGCGGCCCGGCCAGCCGGACGTCCAGCCGGCGCGGCTCGGCGCCCTCGGCGAGGCCCTCCAGCAGCCACAGGTCGCCGGCCCGGTGCCAGATCACCCGGGTGCCGTCGGTGGTGGCGTTGCGGGCGTAGAAGCCCTCCGGGGAGGTGGTGTGGCGGCGCAGGCCGGTGCCGTCGGGGAGGCTGGAGTACAGCTCGCCGACGCCCTCGTGGTCGGACAGGAACGCGATCCGCGAACCCTCCGGGCCGCCCGCCACCCACAGCGGCGAGGAGAGCTGCCCGTCGAGGTCCTCGTGGATCCGGACGAACTCGTCGCGGCCGATCCACAGCTTGCCCGCCCGGCCGCCGCGGTAGCGCTTCCACCAGGCCGGCTCGCGGTTGTTGACGGTGCCCAGCAGCACGCGGTCGCCGTCCGGCTCGAAGGCCAGCCCGCCGACCGGCCCGTACGGCAGCCGCACCGGCTCGCCGCCGTCCAGCGGCACCGCGTGCGCCCAGGTGCGGCGCAGGGTGGCCTGCCCGGCGGTGGTGGTGGCGATCGGACGGCCGTCGGCGGTCCACCCCTGCAGCTGGGTCTGGTCGCTGCCCCAGTGGGTCAGGCGCCGCGACGGGCCGCCGTCCACCGGCACGACGTGCACCTCGGGCGCGCCGTCCCGGGCGGAGGTGTAGGCGATGTGCCGCCCGTCCGGGGAGAACCGCGGGTGGTGCACGGGCAGGTGATCGGCCGTCAGCCGCCAGGCCCGGCCCCCGTCCAGCGGGGCGAGCCAGACGTCGTTCTCGGCGACGAAGGTGACCAGGTCACCGTGCAGATGGGGGTGGCGCAGGTACGCGCCGGCAGGGGTGCTGAGAGGTTCCGTCACGCGGCCAGCGTAGGCACGTACGCGCACGGGGCGCGGTGCTTTTACCCGACTCCACCCGGGTGAGAACCGAGCGGACGCCGGGCGGGATCCGGGCGCGGAGCCGTCAGGCCCATCGCCCGGTGCGCCCGAGCAGCAGCGCCCCGGCGGCCACGCCGGCCGTCGAGGTGCGCAGGACGGACGGGCCGAGCCGGTGCGGCTTCGCACCCGCCTCGGCGAAGGCGGCCAGCTCCTCCGGGGAGACGCCGCCCTCGGGGCCGACCACCAGGACGATGTCCCCGGCCTCCGGCAGCGCGGCGGCGGCCAGCGGCTCGGAGCCCTCCTCGTGCAGGACCGCGGCGAACGCGGCGCCGGCCAGGACGGGGGCCAGCTGGCGGGTCGTCATCGGGTCCCGCACCTCGGGGAAGCGCAGCCGGCGGGACTGCTTGCCCGCCTCCCGGGCGGTGGCCCGCCACTTGGCGAGCGCCTTGGCGCCGCGCTCGCCCTTCCACTGGGTGATGCAGCGCGAGGCGGCCCACGGGATCACCACGTCCACGCCGACCTCGGTCATCGTCTCCACGGCCAGCTCGCCGCGGTCGCCCTTGGGCAGCGCCTGGACGACGACGATCCGCGGCGCCGGCTCCGGCTCGCGGCGCACGGCGGCCACCGTCACGTCGATCGCGTCCTTGCCGAGCACCTCGGCGACCGTCCCGTCCAAGCCCAGCCCGAGCCCGTCGGCCAGGGTGACCGCCTCGCCCGCCGTCAGCCGCTTCACCGCCGCCGCGTGCCGCCCCTCCGGCCCGTCCAGCCGCACCACGGCCCCGGGCGCGG
>NZ_JBFBDY010001025.1:0-1699 GCF_040683475.1 Kitasatospora sp. NPDC093558
CGGGTACTGCCGTGCCCACCCGCCGCACCCGCACGGTGGGATCCCGCGGGGCAGGCGTTGGCAGTCACCGGGCTCGGCACCCTCGTGTACGGCCTGGTGCAGGGACCCGTCGACGGCTGGACCGCACCGGACACGGCGGCCGCGTTCACGGTGGCGGCCCTGGCGCTGCCTGCCTTCGCACTCGTGGAAGCGCGCGGACCCCGACCCATGCTGGACCCGTCGCTCTTCCGCGACCGGGAGTGCCGCGCCGTCACCGTGTCCTGCTTCTCCTCCAGCGTGGCACTCTTCGGCGGCACCTTCTTCCTGAGCCTCTTCCTGCAGAACGTCCTGGCCTGGTCACCCGCCGGGGCCGGGGTGGTGTTCCTGTCGGCCTCGGTGTTCATCGTGCTCGCCTCGCCCGTCGCGGCGGCGCTCACGGTCCGCTTCGGCGTGGGCCTTCCCCTCACGCTGGGCCTGGGGCTCGACGCCCTCGCCCTGACCGGGCTGAGCTGCTTCGGCCGGCAGGCCGCCTACGCGGACTACTGGTGGCTGCTGCCCGCCCTCGGCGCCGGAACCGGGCTGCTGTTCGTCCCCGCGACCGTCACGCTGGTCGGCCGCGCCCCCGCGTCCCGGACCGGCACGGCCTCGGCAGTGGTCGACACCCTGCGGGAGGTGGGCGGAGTCGTCGGCGTCGCCGCGCTCGGCGCAGTGCTCACCGGCCGCATGCGCAGCGCCCTCCACGACCGGGCCACCCGTGCCGGCCTCACACGGGACGCGACGGAACACCTGGTGCGCACCGTTGTCCGGGACGGTCCGGTGCACGGCTCCGATACCGGGCCCCACCCAGGTGCAGCCGCGTCCTACATCGCCGAGTGGGCCGAGGACTCCTTCGTCGACGGCCTGCATCTGGCCCTGCACTGCGGGGCGCTGACCCTGGCCGGCACGCTCGTGCTCGTCGTCGTGCCGCTGAGTCGCCGACGCCCACCGGCGCAGCCGGAATGACAGTTGTCGGGTTGGTGGTGGAGTTGTACCGGACGGGGACGGTACTGGCCGCCCGGGAGTGACCGGGTGACGCGCCGAAGTGACGCGACGCCGGGCAATGTCCCCGCCATGGCAACCGGGCGGGGTGCCGGCTACGTCTTCGAGCGGACGGGGGGCAGGTCGGGAATCGGGAGGGGACGATGGCACGGAGCGAGTTGGAGCCGGAGCTGGCCGCGCAAGTGCGGGCGGCGTTCGCGGAGTTCGGGAACGAGGTCACGCTCTACGGGAACGTGGCCCGGGACGTCCAGGGGCGCGACTACGGGCTCGGCGGGCTGCTGGACCTGCTGGAACGGCGGCCGGACGTTCCGCTGCGGGAGCTGGTCCGGGCCCATGTCCTCGAACTGGTCGTCGCCGTCCAGGGACCATTGGCGGGCGACGCGGGCTCGCCGGAGGAGACGGTCGCCCGGCTCTACCCGGTGCTCCTGGACGCAACGACGCTGGCCGACCCGGCGCAGCTCCCGCACGCGCTCGAAATCGTGCCCGGGGTACTGGAGTTACTCGCGCTGGAGTCGCCCGTCGGCTGGCAGGTGCTCACGACGGAGGCCGTCGCCGAACTCGGGGACGCGTCGCGGTTGCGCGAGGACGCGCGGGCCCGGCTCGCCCGGCTGCCCGTCGAGCAGCACGAGGTCCGGCCGACCGGGCAGGGCGGCAGCCTCCACATCGTCACCGGGGGCTCGGC
>NZ_JBFBDY010001026.1:0-1695 GCF_040683475.1 Kitasatospora sp. NPDC093558
GTCACGGAGGGGTCGGTGACGTGTCCGGCGACGGTCTTGCGGGCGACGCCGAGGCGGGACTGGATGTAGCCGAACTCGCGGTCGCCGTGGGCGGCCTGGTTCAGGTTCATGAAGTCCATGTCGATGGAGTGCCAGGGCAGTTCGACGTTCGCCTGGGTGTGCAGGTGGAGCAGCGGCTTCTGCAGGGCGTCCAGGCCGGCGATCCACATCTTGGCCGGGGAGAACGTGTGCATCCAGGCGATGAGGCCGATGCACCGGTCCTCGGCGTTTGCCTCCAGGCAGATGCGGCGGATGGCGGAGGCGTCGGTGAGGACGGGCTTCCAGACGACCTCGACCGGCAGGGCGGCGTCGGCACCGAGTGCGGTGGCGATCCGCTGCGACTGCTCGGCGACCTGCCGCAGCGTGTCCTCGCCGTAGAGTCCCTGACTGCCGGTCAGGAACCAGATCTCGCGTCCCGCGAGTGACGTCATGGTGGTGACTCCTTACCGGGCCTCGGGCTGCTGGCCGTAAACGTTCTGGTAGCGGAAGTTGAGGCTGTCGATGTCCGCCTGGGCGATCGGCAGCGGCTCGCCGAGCTGCCGGGAGAGGTGGACGGTGCGCGCCACGTCCTCGCACATCACGGCGGCCTTGACGGCGGCCTTGGCGTCCTTGCCGATGGTGAAGACGCCGTGGTTCTGCATGAGGACGGCGGGCGAGCGGTGGCCCTTGAGCGTGTCCACGATGCCCCGGCCGATCGAGTCGTCCCCGATCAGCGCGAACGGGCCGACCGGGATCTCGGCGCCGAACTCGTCGGCCATCGCGGTCAGGACGCAGGGCACGGCCTCGCCCCGGGCCGCCCACGCGCATGCGAAGGTGGAGTGGGTGTGGACCACCCCGCCGACCTCGGGCATGTGGCGGTAGACGTAGGCGTGCGCGGCCGTGTCGGAGGAGGGCGAGTGGTCGCCCTCGACGACGTTGCCGTCCAGGTCACACACGATCATGTTCCGCGGCGACAGCTCGTCGTAGGGCACGCCGCTCGGTTTGATCACGAGCAGGTCCTCGCCGGGGATCCGGGCGGAGACGTTGCCCGCCGTCCAGACCACCAGGTTGTAGCGGACCAGTTCCTGGTGGAGTTCGCTGACCTGCTGGCGGATGAGGTCGGTGGTCGCGTTCACAGGGCCTCGCTCGATGAGGTGAGGGCGGCGTTGCGGATGTCGCGCAGGCGGTGCAGGAGCTTGTCGGCGCCGAGGCCGAAGTGGTCGTGCAGGGCCCGGTACTCGGCGAAGAGCCGGTCGTAGACGTCCGCGCGGGCGTGGTCCGGCCGGTACGCCGCCGGGCGCACCCGGCCCATGGCGGCGGCCGCGGTCCGGACGTCCGGGTAGGCCCCGGCGGCGACCGCGGCGTGGATCGCCGAGCCGAGGGCCGGCCCTTGCTCCGACTCGGCGACCGACACCGGGCGGCGCAGCACGTCGGCGTAGATCTGCATGAGCAGTTCGTTCTTCTTGAGGCCTCCGGTGACGACGAACTCGGTAACGGGGACGCCGCCCTGTTCCAGGGCCTCGACGATGACGCGGGTGCCGAAGGCGGTGGCCTCCAGCAGGGCGCGGTAGACCTCCTCGGGGCGGGTAGCCAGGGTGAGTCCGGCGATCACGCCGGAGAGGTGGTGGTCGACCAGGGTGGAGCGGTTGCCGTTCATCCAGTCGAGCGCCACGAGGC
>NZ_JBFBDY010001027.1:0-1689 GCF_040683475.1 Kitasatospora sp. NPDC093558
GGGCCCCCCCGGGGCCCGCGGGGGGGGGGGCGCCCGGCCCCCGGGGGGGGGCGGGGCGGGGGGCCGGGCCGGGGGGCCGCCCCCCACCCCGGCCCCCCCGCCCGGCTGGTGGCCGCCCGCGGGGCCCTGCTGCGCGAGCTGCCCGCCGACGGCGGCATGCTCGCGGTCGGCGCCGGGCGGGAGAGCCTCGCGGAACTCCTGGCGACGGAGCCGGAGGTGGCGCTCGGCGCCGTCAACGGGCCCGCCGACACCGTGCTCAGCGGGCCGGTGGCGGCGCTGGAACGGATCGACGAGGCGCTCGCGCGCGCGGGCGTGCGGACACGGCGGCTCGACGTCTCGCACGCCTTCCACACCCCGCTGCCCGCCGCCGCCGAGGCGCGGTTCCGGGCTGCTGCCGGGGAGTTGGCGGCGGGTGCCCCCAAACTGCCGTTCGCGTCGACGTATCGTGGCCGCATGCTGAGTGACGGCTCGTCAGATATCCTGGGGGTGGACTACTGGACCGGCCAGGCGGCCGGGCCCGTGCTGTTCTCGGACGCCCTCGCCGCGCTGGCCGGGGCGGCGGCGCCGACGCACCTGGTGGAGATCGGCCCGCGGGCGCAGCTGCTGCCGCTGGTCGGCCGCGCCGGGCCGGCGGACGTGCCACGGCTGCTGCACCCGAGCCCCGGCGGACAGTCCGGCGGGCGCGAACTGGCACAGGTCGTCGCCGAGTTGTTCCGGGCCGGGCTCGATCCCCAGTGGGACGCGCTGTACGAGCCCGGGCAGCCGCCCGCCGACCGGCTGCCGCCGTACCGGTTCGCCACCGCGCGCCGCTACTGGGCCCGCTGGGAGCCGGTGCGGACACCGGCCGAGCCGGAGCGTACAGTCGAACAGGCTGTCGGAACAGGAGAGTTGACGGAGCGTCCGGACACGTCCGACGACCCGGTCCTGGCGGCCGTGCTCGACGCGATCGTCCAGGTCGGCGGCTACGCCGACGACGTCGTCCGGCCGCAGGCCCGGTTCTACGAGGACCTCGCCTTCGACTCGGTGATGATCGTCCAGCTCAAGGTGCAGCTGGAGGCCAGGCTCCCGGCGCTCGGCGAACTGTCGGTGTCCCACCTGCTCCCGGCGCTGCGCAGCATCGACTCGCTCGCCCAGTGCCTGCGCGAACTCGCGCTGGTGGCGGCATGAACGGGGGAGCAGGGGGCGCGCTGGGCGCGCAGGACAGGCAGGGCACGCAGGACATGGGGGACACGGGGGACATGGAGACCATCACCACGTACATCGCGGGCGTCGGCACCGCGCTGCCCGGCGAGGCCGTCGACAACGCCGCACTGGGCGCCGCGCTCGGGGTGAGCGCCGAGTGGATCGACGTCTTCGTCGGCACCACCCACCGCCACTTCGGCCGCGACCTGGCCACCGGCGAGGTGCACCGCACCCTCACCGACCTGTGCGCCGAGGCCGGCCGGCACGCGCTGGCCGCCGCGGGCCTGGAACCGGCCGACATCGAGTTCCTGGTGCTCGCCACCGCGACCCCGGACGCGCTGCTGCCCACCACCGCCAGCGAGGTCGCCGACCTCCTCGGCCTCGACCAGCTGCCCGCCTACCAGATCCAGGCCGGCTGCTCCGGCGCCCTCCAGGCCGTCGAGCTGGGCCGCGCGCTGATCGCCGCGGGCGCCCGCGCCGGGCTGGTGATCGGCGGCGACGTCACCC
>NZ_JBFBDY010001028.1:0-1688 GCF_040683475.1 Kitasatospora sp. NPDC093558
CCGGTGCGGGTCACGGTGCCGGCGGCGGGCGCGAGCTCACCGGCGAGGGTCGCGAGCAGGGTCGTCTTGCCGGCGCCGTTGCGGCCGACCAGACCGATCCGGTCGCCGGGGGCGATGTGCAGGCTGACGTCGGACAGGAGGAGGCGGGCGCCGACGCGCACGTCGACACCACGGGTGGTGATCATGGGATAACGCTCCGAAACAGCGGACGGACACACGGGTGGCGTGGAAGCGGGTCCGTCGGCTAGGAAATTCGGGGCGTAGACATGGGGCCGAGAGTATCGGCGCCGCCGGGGGGCCGCACCCGAATTTCCGAGTGGGCGACAGCGGGCCGGGGCTGGCTCCGTTCAGGTCAGGGTCCGGGTGCGGTTTCGGCCAGGGCGCCACGCGAATGGCGCACGGGGCATCCTTGTCGTGCACGCGCCCACTCCGCTTCCATGGCGCCATGGGCCGACGAGACCTCGTTCTTCTGACCGATCACAGCTCCACCGAGGGCACCCGGGACGCGATGGCCACCGCCGTCCGGAGGCTGACCGGCCGGGAACCCGTCCTGGTCGACGCGCGGTGCTTCATGACGGATGACGCCGACGGGCTCGGCGGCACCGGCCGGATCGAGGCCGACGATGCCGCGGGCGACGGCGCCGTGCGGCTGGAGGCGCAGGGGCGAGCCGTGACCACGGACACCGTGGTCGTCTACGAGATCCCGCCGCACCGGCGACCCGCCTTCGCCGACGTCCAGCGACGGCTGCGCGCGTACGGCGTCCGTTCGCTCGGCACCGACGCCGAGGCCTGGCGCGCGGCTACCGAGAAGGACCGCACGGTGGCGTGCTTCACCCGCGACGGCGTGCCGCACATGCCGACGATCGCGCTCTCCCGGCCGAGCCCGGAAGCCGCCGGAGCGGCCTTCGAGCGGCTCGGCGGCGACGTCTGGGCCCGGCCGTGCGTGGGCATGGGCGGCGACGACGTCTTCCATGTCACCACCCGCGCCCAACTCGACGCCGCCGCACGGTACTACGCGGACCTCGGCGCGGACTGGCTGATCGCCGAGGACGCCCGGAACTTCACCGCCGACGGGCAGCGCCACCAGTTCCGGGTGGTGGTCCTCGGCGGCCGGGTCCTCCGGGCGACCGAGCACGTCCAGTCCGATCCCGACGCGCCGTGCAACGAGGTCAGGGGCGCCGTCTCCACCCTCCTGGAGGTCGACGAACTGCCGCCGGGCATCGCGGACCTGGCGGTCTCGGCGACGAAGTCCCTCGGCCTCCCGTTCGCGGGCGTCGACCTCGCCGCCGAGAGCGGCGGCGTGGTCTTCGAGGTCAACGTCCACCCGGCGTTCGGGCGGAACAACGGGGTGGACCAGGTCGCCGTCCCGTACGTCGCGGCACACCTGGAGGACTGACCCGGCCCCGCGACGGCTCGGCTCCGGAGTACTGACCCAGCCCCGCGACGGCTCGGCTCCGGAGTGCTGACCCAGCCCCGCGACGGCTCGGCTCCGCAGGTCGGACGCCCCCCGCGACGGCTCGGCTCCGGAGGCCGGACGCGCCCGCGACGGCTCGGCTCCGCAGGTCGGACGCCCCCCGCGACGGCTCAGCTCCGCAGGATCGCGCCGAGGATCGCCGGGCGGAAGAGCAGGGTCGGCGGCGCGACCAGGGACATCACCTCGTGGAAGGCCGCCGTCACCGCCGGGTTGT
>NZ_JBFBDY010001029.1:0-1687 GCF_040683475.1 Kitasatospora sp. NPDC093558
GTCCCGCTCGGCGGACCAGGCGCCCAGGGGGGCGGGGCCGGGCATCCGGCCGATCCGTCCTCCCCGGGCGAGGGCCCGGCCTCCGAGCGAGGCCGCCTTCTGCGCGGCGGTGAGCAGGGCGGGGGAGTCGAGGACGGTGGCGGCCGCCTTCATCGCGAGCGCCTCCGCGCCGGGCAGGCGACCGCTCTTCCGCTTGGCCCGGACCGCCGAGGCCCGCAGGTGGACCAGGAGCTTCGGAATGTCGATCTTCACCGGGCAGGCGTCGTAGCAGGCCCCGCACAGGGTGGAGGCGAACGGCAGGCTCGATGCACTGCTTTGAGTGTCACTGCCGACGCCGACCAGCTGCGGGGTCAGCACCGCGCCGATCGGCCCCGGGTAGACCGAGCCGTAGGCGTGGCCGCCGGTGCGCTCGAAGACCGGGCAGACGTTGAGGCAGGCGGAGCAGCGGATGCAGGCCAGTGCCTGGCGGCCGACGGTGTCGGCGAGGGTGTCGGTGCGGCCGTTGTCGAGCAGCACGAGGTGGAACGCCGACGGGCCGTCGGACTCCGTCGTGCCGGTCCAGGTGGAGGTGTACGGGTTCATCCGCTCGCCGGTGGAGGAGCGGGGCAGCAGCTGGAGGAACACCTCCAGGTCGGTCCAGGTGGGCACGACCTTCTCGATGCCCATCACGGTGATCAGGGTCTCGGGCAGGGTCAGGCACATCCGGCCGTTGCCCTCGGACTCGACCACGGCGACGGTGCCGGTGTCGGCGACGGCGAAGTTGGCGCCGGAGACGGCGACCTTCGCGCGGAGGAACTTCTGCCGCAGGTGCCGGCGGGCGGCCTCGGCGAGCTCGGCGGGCTCGTTCGTGAGCCCCTCGGGGGCCGGCTGGCCCCACTCGCCCATCCGCTCGGTGAACAGGTCGCGGACCTCGGTGCGGTTGCGGTGGATCGCCGGCACCAGGATGTGGGAGGGGCGGTCGTCGCCGAGCTGGACGATCAGTTCGGCGAGGTCGGTCTCGTAGGCGGTGATGCCGGCCTCGGCGAGGGCCTCGTTGAGCCCGATCTCCTGCGTGGCCATCGACTTGACCTTCACGACCTCGCGCTCGCCGGTGGCGCGCACCAGCTCGGTGACGATGCGGTTGGCCTCGGCGGCATCGGCGGCCCAGTGCACCGTCCCGCCCGCCGCCGTGACCGACTCCTCCAGCCGGACGAGGTGCCGGTCGAGATGGCGCAGGGTCCGGGTCTTGATGGCGTCGGCGGCGGTGCGCAGCGCCTCCCAGTCGTCGAGCTCCGCGGTGACGGCGAGCCGCTTGTCGCGGATGACGGTCGTCGCCCGCTTCAGGTTGGCCCGCAGCCGGGTGTTGCCGAGGGCCTCGCGGGCGGCGTCGGGGAAGGACGGCGAGCCCAGCCAGACCACTCCGCGGTCGCCGGGGGCGGTCACGTTCTCACTCCTTCGGTGCCGGCGAGGATCTCGGCCAGGTGCATGGTCCGCACCGCCGCGCCCTGGCGGGACAGGCCGCCGCCGATGTGCATCAGACAGGAGTTGTCGGCCGTGCACAGGACTTCGGCGCCCGTCCCGAGGACGTCCGCCACCTTGTCGGCGAGCATCGCGCCGGAGGTGGCGGAGTTCTTGACGGCGAAGGTGCCGCCGAAGCCGCAGCACGACTCGGCGGCCGGGAGCTCGACCAGGTCGAGGTCCTGGACCG
>NZ_JBFBDY010001030.1:0-1686 GCF_040683475.1 Kitasatospora sp. NPDC093558
GTGTTGGACTTCCAGGTGTAGTCGTTCACCAGCTCCGGCTGCTCGGCGATGGCCGGGATCCCAGGGCGCCGTGGAGGTCAAGCTTGAGGAGAGGGTACGAGAGGAGCCGTGACGCCGGCCCGCCGTCGTCGGCGGGCATGGGCGGTCGCCAGTCGGCGCGCCGGTTGGAACTCCGGTCTGCTGCGTGCCGCGGCGCCTGGTGCCTTCCACCGCCCGTCAACGGATGGGATTCGCCCGTTCGGCTGCGCATCGCGCGGTGTTCGTCGCAGATGGACGGATCGTGGAGGAGTACACGCCCGATCACGAGGGATGAGCGCCATGATGCTTCGCAAAGTGACCGTCGCGGCCTCCGCAGCGCTCGTGCTGTCCCTGACGGCCGCCGGCTGCAGCTCCGGCGGGGGCACGAGCGGCAAGAAGATCACCGTCGGCATCAAGTTCGACCAGCCGGGCATCGGCCTGAAGACCCCGGACGGCAAGTACACGGGCTTCGACGTCGACGTGGCCACCTACGTCGCCAAGCAGCTCGGCCACCAACCCGGCGACATCGTGTGGAAGGAAGCCAAGAGCGCCGACCGCGAGACGCTGCTCCAGCGCGGCGACGTCGACTTCATCGCCGCCTCGTACTCGATCACCCCGGCGCGCTCGGAGAAGGTCGACTTCGCCGGCCCCTACCTGCTGGCGCACCAGGACGTACTGATCCGGGCGGACGACGACTCCATCAGGAAGCCGGAGGACCTGAACAGCAAGAAGCTCTGCTCGGTCACCGGCTCCACCTCGGCGCAGAACGTGAAGACGAGGATCGCGCCGAACGCCCAGCTGCAGGAGTACGGCGGCTACTCGGAGTGCCTGACCGGTCTGGAGAACAAGGTCATCGACGCCCTCACCACCGATGACTCGATCCTCGCCGGCTACGCCGCGCAGGCCGAGTTCAAGGGCAAGTTCAAGCTCGGCGGCTTCAAGATGAGCAACGAGAACTACGGCATCGGCGTCATGAAGGGCAGCGATCTCAAGGCGAAGATCAACACCGCCCTGGAGAAGATGGTCCAGGACGGCTCGTGGGACGAGTTCGTCAAGAAGAACTTCGGTCCGGCCAACTACCACAACGAGCCCGCGCCGAAGATCGGCGTCATCGTCAGCTGAAGCCGGTACCCACGGCGCGCCGCCCTCGAAGCGGCGCGCCTCGCCCTTCCCGCATCCAGAAGGCCGGGAGTCACCGAACGTGTTCGACTTTCTCAACCGTTACGACCTGCTGGGGGCCTTCTGGGTGACGGTGCAGCTCACCTTCTACTCCGCCATCGGCGCCCTGGTCTGGGGAACCGTGCTCGCGGCCATGCGGGTGAGCCCGGTGCCGCTGATGCGTGGCTTCGGCACCGCCTACGTCAACACGATCCGGAACATCCCCCTCACCGTGATCATCGTCTTCACCTCGCTCGGCCTGTTCCAGACGCTCGGCGTCACGCTCGGCGCCGGCAACTTCAAGACGATCGACTTCCGGCTCGCCGTGCTCGGTCTGATCACCTACACCTCGGCGTTCGTCTGCGAGGCCCTGCGCTCGGGCATCAACACGGTGCCGACCGGTCAGACGGAGGCGGCGCGCGCCCTCGGCCTGACCTTCCCCCAGGTGCTGACGCTCATCGTCCTTCCGCAGGCCTTCCGTTCCGTGGTGGGCCCACTGGCGAACGTCCT
>NZ_JBFBDY010001031.1:0-1680 GCF_040683475.1 Kitasatospora sp. NPDC093558
GGGCCGAGCACGCTGGCGAGGTACGCCAGGAAGCCGCGGGCGCAGGCGGCGGCCGCGCGCTGCTCGGTGGTGGTCACGACGGCCTCGGCGAGGCGCAGCGCCTGCTCCGCCTGGGTCCAGTGCGCTGCGGTGAACAGGCAGCGCTCGATGAGGAGTTCGGCGCGCCCGAGGGCGAGCTCCGGGTCGTGTTCGGCGGCCGGCCGCAGCACGTCGGCGGCGTCCTGCCAGCACCCCCGGGAGCGCAACCGCCACACGGTGTCCCCCGGCTCCTCCGGCGCCGCCCGCCCCCGCCCGTCCGGGCCGCCCGGGCCCCATCCGTGCTCCGACAACGCCACCTCCTTGTGTGCGCCATCCAGCATGGGCACGGGTCCGCCCCAACGGCCCTGTCGCCGAACTCCCGCCTGCCGGGCGGACGACGGGAGTTCGGCGACAGGGCCGAGGGCCCGCGCTGTGGCGGCAATTCAACACGGGGGTGAGCTTGTGCACCAGATCACGAGCGCAGGTTGTTGCGTCCGCGGCGGAATTGATCTAGTGGGGCGCGCGGGGTCAGGAGGTCCAGCCGGTCTCCATCAGGGCCTCGGCGGCGCCGTTGGCGGGCTGCGGGACGCCGGCGAGGTCCAGGCTGAACAGGGCGACCAGCAGTTGCTCGCCGCGCACGGTGGCCTGGTGGGAATAGCCCGCGAGGGTGAACATCGCGGCGGCCATCTCCTCGGCGTGCAGGGTCTGCAGCCACAGGCACTCCACCGACTTGACGTCGGCCGGCTCGGTCCAGGTGTCGACCTGGGCGACCATCCGGCTGCCCAGCAGGGTGACGCCGTCGCGCTCCTGGGCCTCCGTCAGCTCCAGGTCGTCGAAGCCGAGCCACTCCAGGTAGCGGGCGGCGGTGAACACGGCGTCCTGGGAGGTGCGCACGGGGTGCGGGCGGAACGGGGCGCGGTGGCGGAACGGCTTGGGCTGGCCGCCGCTGCCGCCGGGCGGGGCGGGCACCGGGGTGTTCATCGGGTGGGCCGGGTGCGGGCGGGCGGGCTGTGGCCCGGTGCCGCCGAGCGGGGCGGCGGTGCCGCCGCCGAGGCGGGTGGTGCGGTCCACCGGCAGGCGGACGGTGGCGCCGCAGTTGCAGGTGAACTCGGGCTGCGGCCACTGGTCGGAGCGGCCGCAGTGCGGGCAGCGCATGCTCAGCCAGGAGTCCTCCCAGGAGCGGAACCGCACCTGGACGGGCACGCCGCCGCGCAGCAGGGGCACCTTCAGCGAGGCGCCGCAGGGACAGGGCAGCGACGGCGGTTCGTAGAGGTGTTCGCGGCGGCAGGCGGGGCAGCGGATCGCCCGGCCGCCACCGCCCGCCCCCGGCCCGTGGCGCGCGGGGTCGTGTCCGGTGAAGTCGTCGGGCAGTCCGGCCATCTCGGGCTCCGTCCGTTCGAGTCGGGTGGGAGGACCCCTCCATGCTCCCTGAAACCGGGGCCGATGGGCGCGGAATGGGGCAATCCTCAGGGAGAGATCAGGGGTGTGGGGCCGGTCGGTGTGCGCAGCGCGCGGTGGGGCGGCGCGGGTGGGTGGGGCGGAGCGGACGGGTGGTCAGCCGGCGGACCACCGGGCCAGGTCGGCCGGGGTGTCGAGGTCGTCGGGGACGGCGACGTCGGCGCACTCGACGAGCGTGATCGCGTCCGCGTGCGCCGTCAGGAG
>NZ_JBFBDY010001032.1:0-1680 GCF_040683475.1 Kitasatospora sp. NPDC093558
CGCAGGAAGTCGACCCCGCCGACTTCCTGCGCCGGGCTTTCCTTGCTCCACCGCAACTGCCCTCGGCCCCGCCGCCCCACGCCCGGGGCGGCGGGGCCCGTTCAACTCCCCTGCCCGGCGTCCGGGTGGGACGGGTTCCACAGCCGGTCGGCTTCGCCGCGGGCGAGGTGGTCCTCGTAGATCCGCACCTTGTGCCGCATCACGTCCAGGGTCCCCTGCAACTCCCTGATCTGCGCCTCCACGTGGTTCTCGTGCCGGCGCAGCAGCTCAAGCCGTTCGCGTTCGTTGCCCGTGCCCTGGCGGGCCAGTTCGATGTACTGCCGGATCATCGCCAGGGACATGCCGGAGGAACGCAGTTTCGTGCAGATCGCCAGCCACTCCAGGTCTTCCTCGTGGTAGATCCGGCGGCCGTTGGACAGGCGGCGAACAGGGTTGGCGAACAGTCCCTCCCGCTCGTAGAACCGCAACGCGTGCACGCTCAGCCCGCTGCGCTGCGCCACCTCACCGATGCTCAGGTCCATGAGCACTCCTCCCCCGCACGGATGTTGATCTAGACCCGACTCTAGGACCTAGCGTCGAGCCGTCGACCCATCGGGACAGGAGAGAGAACATGGGCGTTTGGTTCGTCACCGGGGCATCGCGGGGACTCGGCGCGGAGATCACGCGTGAGGCGCTGGACCGGGGGCACAGTGTGATCGCCACGGCGAGGGACGTGTCGGCGGTGCTCGAGGCGTACCCGCACGGACCGGATGAACTGCTGGCGGTGAACGCGGACGTGACCGAACCGGAGCAGCTGACGGCCGCCGTGGCGGCCGGGCTGGCCAGGTTCGGCCGGATCGACGTCGTGGCCAACAACGCCGGCTACGGCCTCGTCGGCGCCGTCGAGGAGACCTCGGACGAGGCCGCGCGGGCGCTGTTCGACGTCAACGTGTTCGGCGTGCTCAACACGCTGCGGGCGACCCTGCCGACCCTGCGTGCCCAGCGGTCCGGACACGTCCTGAACATCGGCTCCGTGGCCGGTTTCGCCACCGCGCCGGCGACGGGCCTGTACGGCGCATCGAAGTTCGCCGTCGAAGGCATCTCCGAAGCGCTGCACGGCGAGCTGGCCCCCCTCGGAGTCCGCGTCACGGTCGTCGAGCCGGGCGGCTTCCGCACGGACTTCCTGAGCACCTCCAGCCTCCGCACCGAGCCGGCCGTCATCGCCGACTACGCCACGGGCGCGGGACCGGTGCGCGAGGCGCTGGCCTCCTACGACGGCCGTCAGCCGGGCGACCCGGCGAAGGCCGCCAGGGCCGTCGTCGACGTCACCGAGAGCGACGAGCCCCCGCTGCGCCTGCAGTTGGGCGCCGACGCGGTCGAGCGCGTCGAGGCGAAACTGGATCTGGTGCGGCGTGAACTCGACCGGTGGCGCCACGTGGCGCTCTCCACCTCGCTCTGACGCTCACCCGGGCGCCCGTGGCCGGCTCCTTCGGTCAGGGGACCGTCACCGGTGCGCTGCGCGGGCTCTCGGGTCCCGTCCAGCCGCCCTGAAGCGGAGTGTCCGTGTAAACCCAGCTCCCGGGCGGGACGTTCTGCTCGACGCACGACGTCGTGGCGACCTCCCCGCTGCAGCCGGGTCCCACCGTGGCGCTCACGCCGCTGGTCGCGTCGTAGCGGTGGATGACGTAGCCCTCGACCGCC
>NZ_JBFBDY010001033.1:0-1675 GCF_040683475.1 Kitasatospora sp. NPDC093558
CTGGTCACGTAGCTGACGCGGTGCGCGCGGTGGTCGAGGTAGCGGGCGTAGTCCGCGAAGTCCGTGCGCGACCAGCGGTTGACGATCACGACGTGCGCGGAGTCCGGCAGCCCGGTCATCGGGGACCTCCAGGTGGGGATTGGTCGGCGGGGCCTTCGGTGCGGCTTTCGGCGGTGCTTTCCGCGCTGCTTCCGGCCGGGCTTTCGGCCGGGCGTTCGGCCGCGCTTTCGGCCGGGCTTTCGAGTTCGGGCCGGCCGAGCCGACGGGCGAGCGCGGCCGTGCCGGGCCCGTAGAGGCCGTCCGCGGACGGCGGGTCGAGGACGACGAGCCGCACGCCGTGGCCGTCGGGCCGGAAGGACGCGATCTGTTCCCGGCCGCGGGCGACCACCTTCGCGTACGGGGACCGGTCCGGTGCGACCGGTATCGGAATGGTCACGCTGTGCGATGGGCGTCGGCGGATGGCATCGCGGAACGTCGTCTCCACGTGCTGCCAGGACAGGTCGGCCACCCCCGGCACCGCCTCCTGCACGGCGCGCTGGAACAGGTAGCCGGGGAAGTCGGGCCAGGCCGCCCGCAGGCCCAGGCCGGACGCCTGGCGGGGGTTCAACTCGGTCGCGACGAAGCCGCGTTCGCCGAGCAGGCCGTCGACGCTGAACATCCCGCGGAATCCGGCGTTGGCGGCCAGCCAGTGCCCGGCCCGCCGGACGTGCTCGCGCATCGGCTGGACGGCGGCGGGATCAGGCCGCCAGTGGGTGGAGGAGCCGCAGAACGTCAGCCGCGCGCTGTTGCGGTCGCGCAGCGTCACGATCTCGATCGGGTCGAAGACCGCGACCCCGTCCGCCAGGACCAGCCCGAGGACGCTGCACGGCGTGCCCTCGACGAACTCGGCCACCCGGACCTTCAGGGCGTGCTCGCCCGCCCACCGCAGCGCGTCGGCGAGCGCCCGCGGATCGCCCTGCGGATCGCGGACCCAGCGCAGCCCGGTGGCGTTGCCGTAGTGGGCCCGGGTGGAGTCGATCGCGACGACGACGCCCGAACCCCGGTCGAGGTCCCGGGCGTGACCGGCCAGCGCCGGGTCGTCCGCCCGGGTCACGACGTGGCGGGGGGAGGGGACGCCTGCCGCCTGCCACAGGGCCTCGATCCGGGTCTTGTCCTCCCACTCGGACCAGGCGGGCCGGCGCCAGCCGTGCACGGACCGGCCGAACAGGTCGCCGGTCTCCAGGAAGTTGTCGCCCAGCGCCGTCCAGGTGCGGTCCGGGTCGAGCCGATCCAGCCAGGAGCCGAGGGCCGGTGACGGGTCGTCCAGCCAGGCGTAGAAGTCGCCCGGCGACACGTCGAGGCCGCGCTCCGCGCAGCTGAAGACGTCCGGGACGACCGGCGGGACCTCGTCCGGACCGGTCGCGGTCACGACCCCGGCGACCGTCGCGCCGCACGCGGTGAGCTGCTCCAGCACCGTCCGGGCCGTCCGCGTGAAGGACGGCCACAGGAGGACGGCCGGGCGGCCGGACCAGTACTCCCGCAGGGCCCTGGTCGCCGCCTGCCCGACGAACGGCGTGGGGCGTTTCCTCGTGTTCCTCGTGTTCCTTGTGTTCCTCGTCTTGCTCATGTGCTCTCCGGGAGTGGGACGACGGCCGGCGGTGCCGGGGTCAGGTGGGCGCCGGGCAGCCGGGCGGCC
>NZ_JBFBDY010001034.1:0-1674 GCF_040683475.1 Kitasatospora sp. NPDC093558
GGCTCGTCCGCGAACACCACCGCGGGCCGCCCGGCCAGCGCGGGGGCGACCGCGTCGCGCTGCTGCTGCCCGCCGGACAGCTGCGCGGGCCGGTGGCCGAGCCGCTCGGCGAGGCCGACCATGGCGACCACCCGGTCCAGCCAGCGCGGGTCCGGGCCGCGCCCGGCGATGGCCAGGGGCAGCGTGATGTTCTCCAGCGCGGTGAGGGTCGGCAGGAGGTTGAACGCCTGGAAGACGAAGCCGATCCGGTCCCGGCGCAGCCGGGTGAGCTGCCGGTCGTCGAGCGTGCCGAGCTCGGTGGTGCCGATGCGCACCGAGCCGGAGGTGGGGGTGTCGAGCCCGGCGGCGCAGTGCAGCAGGGTGGACTTGCCGCAGCCGGAGGGGCCCATGATGGCGGTGAACTCGCCCTCCCGGAAGCCGATGCTGACCCCGTCGAGGGCGGTGACGCGAGTGTCGCCGGAGCCGTGGACCTTGGTCAGGCCGGTGGTGGCTGCGGCGATGCCGGGCGCTGGGTGCAGGGCGAGGGGGTCGGGTGTCACGGGGGCTCCTCTTCGGTGCGGCGAACGGTGCGGCGAACGTGCACTTCAGAGGGTGTCGGGGGAATGTATCGGGGCCCCGGGCCGCGATGTATCGACCGGCGCTCCGGTTCGTATCAGTTCGGTGGGGTCAGTCCGGTGGCAGGCGGAGGGTGGCGACGGCGCCGCCGTCCGGGTCGTTGTCCAGGCGCAGGTCGGCGCCGAGGAGGCGGGCCTGGCCGAGGGCGATGGTGAGGCCGAGGCCGTGTCCTGTGCCGCGCTCGCGGGCGCCGGTGTGGAAGCGGCGCGGGCCGTGGAGCAGCAGGTCGGGCGGGTAGCCGGGGCCGTGGTCGCGCACGGTGACCGTCCGGCCGTCGACGCGGACGTGCACCGGGGCGGCGCCGTGGCGGTGGGCGTTGACGACGAGGTTGCCGACAATGCGCTCCAGCCGGCGCGGATCGGTCTCCACCTGGAACTCGCCGTCCGCCACGGTGACTTCGGCGTCGAGGCCGGTGCGCGTCACCGCCTCCGTGACGACGGCGCCGAGCGGGACGCGGGCGCGGACGGGCCGTTCGGCGCCCGCGTCGAGGCGGGAGATCTCCAGGAGGTCCTCGACCAGGCCGCGCAGGTCGCGCACGCGGGCGCGGAGCAGGTCCTCGGTCTCGCCGGGCGGCAGGAGGTCGACGGCGGCGAGCAGGCCGCCGACCGGGGTGCGCAGCTCGTGGGCCACGTCGGCGGTGAACTGCCGTTCGGAGCGCAGGCGTTGGCCGAGGCTGTCGGCCATGAGGTCGACCGCGGTGGCGATGTCGGCCACCTCGTCGCGGCCGCCGGCCGGACCGGTGCGGGCGTCGAGGTCCCCGGCGGTGATCCGGCCGGCGGTCTCGGAGACGCGGCGCAGCCGGCGGCCGAGCAGCCCGGCGCCGTAGATCGCGACGGGCACGGCGGCGCCGAGGGCGACCAGCGAGGCGACGGTGACGGTCGCGTCGAGGCGGCCGAGGGTGTGGAGTTCGGGGCTCATGTTGATCCGGACGGCGAGCACCGGGCTGCCCGGTCCTGCGGTGCGCTGGGCGCCCCAGACGCTCGGGCCGAGGTTGCCCGCGACGCGCCCGTCGTAGGCCGTGTGGCGCTCGCCGTCGGCCGGGTGGCGCAGCGCGGCGGG
>NZ_JBFBDY010001035.1:0-1671 GCF_040683475.1 Kitasatospora sp. NPDC093558
CCCACGTCCGGACCCGCTGCCGCGGCGTCGTCGTCCTCCCCCGCCGCCGCCCCAGGGCACGGGCCGCGGCGATCCTCGAACTGGCCGCCCTCACCGGCGACGCGATGGCCGACCGCCGGACTTGACCGCCCCGGCCGCCGGATGATCGGCTCGGGTCATGACCGGCGAGCCGATACCCGAGGAAGCAGTGCGCCTGCTGAACGCCCTGCTGGGCGACGACTACCCGGCCCTGTCCGCCCAGATCCCCCACCTGCGCGTCGCCGGCCACTGCGCCTGCCCGTGCCCGAGCATCGACTTCGCCCTGGACCGGACGGCGGTGCCCGCCGCGCCCGCCGTGGACAGCCCGTTCGCCGAGGCCACCGTGCTCGACGAGACCGGCGAACCGGTGGGCGGCGCCATGCTGTTCGCGTCCGACGGGTACCTGTCCCTGCTGGAGGTCTACTCCTGGTCCGACGATCCGGTCACCCGGCTCCCCTCCCCGGACCGGCTCGCCTAGGGCGTGTCTGGAGGACCTCAGCCGAACCAGCGGGCGAGGGCCGCGTCGAGCGGGGTGCCGTCGGTGTCGGTCCAGGCGAGGTAGCCGTCGGGGCGGACCAGGAGGGCCCCGGCGCCGTCGACGTCCTCGTCGGTCTTCGCCAGGACGTGCTCGACCCGGTCGGCCCGGTCCCCGACCGACCGCCGCCGGCCGTCGAGGGAGAGCAGCAGGCCGCGGCCGGAGCGCATGAGCGAGCTCGCCCTGGCCGGCCCGTCCTCGGTGGTCAGCTCCAGGTCGATCAGCCGGGGGCCGACGCCCGGATAGCGGAGGTCCAGGCCGGACATCATGCCCGAGACGTACCGGTGGCCGTCGGGCAGCCGCAGCAGGTCGGTCACGATCTCGCGGACCGTGTCGATCTCCTCGTCCCGCCCGGGGTTCATGATCACGCCCTGCGCGCGGGTGTGCCGCAGCACGCGCGCCGCGACCGGGTGCCGCTCCTCGTGGTAGCTGTCGAGCAGCCCGTCCGGCGCCCAGCCGTTGATCGTGCCGGCGAGCTTCCAGCCCAGGTTGACGGCGTCCTGGACGCCCAGGTTGACGCCCTGTCCGCCGATCGGCATGTGGATGTGCGCCGCGTCCCCGGCGAAGAGCACCCGGCCCTCGCGGTAGCGCTCGACCTGGCGCACGGCGTCGCCGAACCGGGTGGCGGCGCGCAGTTCGCCCAGCACCGTCTCCGGGCCGTACACGGCGTGCAGGGCCTCGCGCACCTCGTCGGCGGAGACCGGCGACGCGTGGTCCGGGCCGTCCCCGGAGAGCTTGCCGAACAGCATCCGGAACAGGTCCGGGCCGATGGGGTGCAGGATCGTCAGGTAGCCGTTGGCCGACCTCGTGAACTCGCTGAAGTGCCCGGGCTCGGTGCGGACCTTCTCGGAGCGCGAGACGAGCGTGAGGTCCGCGGCCACGGAGGAGATCCGGCGCTCCCGGCCGGGGAAGGCGACGCCCAGCAGCCGGCGGACCGTACTGTGCCCGCCGTCGCACGCGACGAGGTACCGGCCCCGGATCGCGCCGCTGCCGCCGTCTTCCGCCCGCCACTCGGCGGTGACCCCGTCCTCGCCCTGCGCGACCGCCGTCACCTCGCGGCCCCGGAGCACCGGCACGTCCCGCTCGGCGAGGAGCCCTTCGAGGTGGGCCTCCAGCAC
>NZ_JBFBDY010001036.1:0-1670 GCF_040683475.1 Kitasatospora sp. NPDC093558
CCTTGGGCGGCGGGGTTCCGGCGCGATCGCCGGCTCAGCCGTGGCTCAGCGGCGGCTCAGCGGCGGCGGCTGAAGATCCGCTTCACGAGGTAGATGATGCCGAAGATCAGCAGGACGACGAAGAGGATGATCAGGATGATCACGACCAGCAGGAACTTGCCGAGCTTGGCGAAGAACCCGGACTTCTTCTTCTGGGGCTGCGGCGCCGCCAGCTGCGCGGCCGACTGCGCGCGGTCGGCAGCCGCCACGGACGTCACGGCGTGCGCGGCGGACGCGGCGTGCGCGGCGGACGCGGCCCGGTCGGGGACCGTCGTGGACTGAGCGACCGCCACCGCGCGGGGTGCGGCCGTCGCGGACGCGCCCGACGCCACGGCGCCGAGGCCGAGGGCGGCCAGCAGCACCACCAGGGCGCCGGCCGTCGAACGTGCGATCCGGTGAGTCATCGTGCTCCTCGTACTTCGGCGCCCGGATCCTGCCCGGGCGTCAACCATGGTTGATGACGACGCGCCCCGGCCTGCGGGTTCCCGTTCGGCGGCCGCAATTCGCCGAGGTGCGCCCCGGAAACGGGTCCGGGCGCGTAGACCGCGCACCGACCGCGCATCGACCGCGCGTCCACCAGGCGCCGCGACCGCCGTCAGCGCCTGGTGCCGCAGGACGGGCAGAACGCCGATCTGTCCGGCACCTCCTTGTGGCAGCTCGTGCACTCCGTCGGCTGCGCCAGCCGGTGCCCGCAGCCCGGACAGAACGGCGTGCCGTGCGTCTCCGCCGAGCACTGCGGACACACCAGCTGCCGCCGCGCGTTCACGTCGAACTCCGCGCCCGACTGCTGGCCGACGCTGTAGGCCCGCTCGGACACCATGTCGTTGAGGCCGCGCCGCTGCGCCACCATGGCCTCGGCGGCGGTGTCCGGCGCGCAGGTGAGGCACAGGCCCTGGCCCGGGTCGAAGCAGCGCCCGCACACGTACGTGGTGCAGCGCCCGCAGCGGTTGAAGTGGGTCTGGGCGTTGGTGATCGCGCGCTGGAACGCGGCGTCGCGTGCGCCGCCCCAGGTGTGCCCGGCGAGCCCGTCGGCGGCGTTGCTGATGGTGTTGGCGTTGCCGCCGATGAGGTTCCAGGCGGCGCTGACGCCCTTGCCGATCCACCCGGCCACCTGGCCGGTGGTGAACGCCTCGAAGGGCGAGCGCCACGTGTCGGAGCAGCGGTAGCAGTAGAACTCGAACTGGAAACCCGCCCCCGTGCCGTACTGCTCGCACATGTCGCGGTAGTTGCTGCTGAAGTAGATCTCGGAACTCACGTCGTCCCCGGAAGGTCAAGAAGTGGCAGGTGGGCGGTCCTCACGTCGACCGCGCCCGAAGGGACGTTCGCACGGACCGGGCCGGTTCCGCCAGGTCCCGCGGGTCAGTTGAAGCACGAACAGGGCCGAACCGTGACATTCGCGGGCCCCTGGCCCCCGCCCGGCCCGAACACGCGGCGCACGGCCGCTCACGGGACCGCCGATCACCCGGGCCGGTCCGTCACAGGCCCGCCACCGGGAGCAGCACCACGCGCGACGGGTCGAACCGCTCCCAGCCGGCCGGGCGGCCACCGCGGGTGACCCGCAGCCGGCACCAGCGCTCGCCGCCCGCGTCCTGCCACCAGCCGCTGATCCGCCCGAGCTCCCAGGAGCCGTC
>NZ_JBFBDY010001037.1:0-1666 GCF_040683475.1 Kitasatospora sp. NPDC093558
TGCGGGTAGCCGTAGCTCCCCGGCGGCGGGGTCTGGCCGGGCTGCGGCGCCCACGGCGTGCCCGGGGCCGGCTGGGCGGCCGGTGCGGGGTACGGCTGGGCGGGCGCCTGGTAGGGCTGCTGCTGCCCGGGCTGCTGCGCGTACGGCGGCTGCGGGGCCTGCTGCTGCGCCTGCTGCTGCCAGCCGCCCTGCTGCTGGGCGGCCTGCTGGGCCCGGATGATGTCCTCGCCGACCAGGGTGGCCAGCTCGAAGTAGGCCTCGCGGACCTTGGGCCGCATCATGTCGAGGTTGACCTCGGCACCGGCCGCCAGGCTCTCGTCGAAGGGCACCACGATGACGCCGCGGCAGCGGGTCTGGAAGTGCGCCACGATGTCCTCGACCTTGATCAGCTTGGCGGTCTCGCGCACCCCGGAGACCACCGTGATGCTGCGCTGCACGAGGTCCGCGTAGCCGTGCGCGGAGAGCCAGTCGAGCGTGGTGGAGGCGCTGGAGGCGCCGTCCACGCTGGGGGTGGAGACGATGATCAGCTGGTCGGCCAGGTCGAGCACCCCGCGCATCGCGCTGTACAGCAGACCGGTGCCGGAGTCGGTCAGGATGATCGGGTACTGGCGGCCCAGCACGTCGATGACCTGGCGGTAGTCCGAGTCGTTGAAGGTGGTCGAGACGGCCGGGTCGACGTCGTTCGCCAGGATCTCCAGGCCCGAGTGCAGGTCCTGCGAGGTGAACTGACGGATGTCCATGTAGCTGCGCAGGTGCGGGATGGCCGTCACCAGGTCGCGGATGGTCGCGCCGGTCTGGCGCTTGACCCGGCGGCCGAGGGTGCCGGCGTCCGGGTTGGCGTCGATCGCGATCACCTTGTCCTGGCGCTCGCTGGCCAGGGTCGCGCCGAGCGCGGTGGTGGTCGTGGTCTTGCCGACGCCGCCCTTGAGACTGATCACGGCGATCTTGTAGCAGCTCAGCACCGGGGTGCGGATGATCTCCAGCTTGCGGGACTTCTCGGCCGCCGCCGCCTTGCCGCCGAACTGGAACCGCGGCTGCTGGCGCTGCTGCTTGGGCTGGCTGCGCAGCAGGCGGTCCGAGGACAGCTCGACGGCGGCCGTGTAGCCGAGCGGGGCGCCGTGCGCGGTCTGCTGCGGGGCGGGGCCCTGCGGGAACCCGCCGGGGGCCTGGGCGGCCTGCTGCGGCCAGGGCTGCGCCGGGCCGGGCTGGGCCGGCGGGGCGGGCTGCTGGTAGGCGGCGGGCTGCGGCCAGCCGCCCTGGCGCGGGTCGACCGGCGCGGTCGGTGGGGCAGGCTGGGGCTGCGCGGGGCCGGGCGCGGGCTGCGGCTGGACGGCGTGCGGCGGGACGGGCTGCGCCGGGCCGGGCTGCCCCTGGGCCGCGGCCTGCTGGGCGGCCCACGCGGCGGCCTGCGGGTCCTGCGGGGCGGCGGGCGGCTGCACGAACGCCGGCGGCGCCGGCGGGCCGGGCTGCACCGGCGGCGCGGTGACCTGCGGGTCCGGGTACGGCTGCGGCTGCTGCGCGGTCGGGGCCGGCTGCACCGGCTGCGTGGCGGGGGCCGGCTGAGCGTCCGGGTACGGCTGGTGCGCGACCGGGGCCGCCGGGGGCCAGCCCGGGGTGGCGGCCGGCATCTGCTCGTGCTGCTGGACGGGGGCCGGCGGCGGGAAGG
>NZ_JBFBDY010001038.1:0-1666 GCF_040683475.1 Kitasatospora sp. NPDC093558
CGCGGTGCGCCGCCTGCGGTGCCCGTGGCCCTGGCGGTCGCGGTCGGAGCCGCCGACTTCGCCGGGCTGGCCGGGTACGGCCTGTTCGGCGGGCTCGGGCACCGGGAGTACCTGCGGCTGACGCAGGACCTGCTGAGAACGCTGCGCGGTCAGGGGGTGGAGGTGCACCTGCGCGTCATGGAGGCCGAGGACTACGCGGACTACTGCGACGCCTTCGGCCTCGATCCGGCCACGCCCGCCGCCCGGGTCGCCTACGCGGGCGACCCCGAGCTGGCCGGAGAACCCTTCGTCTACGCGGGGGAGCCGTTGGCCGAGCTCGTCCCGCTGCTGCTGGAGGACCACCGGGCCAGGGTGCGGATGTCCTTCGCCTGCGCCGTCCTCCTGGAGGCCGTCGGCGACGACCACGCCGGGCAGCTGCGCCTGACGGCGGTGATGGAGTACGTCACGACGGTGTACGTGGCGCTGGCCGAGGGCGCTGGGGAGGGGCTCCACCTCCTGACGCTGCGCTTCCACGGCCCGGAGGACGGCGAGCAGCTCACCGCGGCGGCCGGGCTGTGCGTCGAGGCGGGCACGCTCTTCCCTGGAGACCGGGACACCGAGGCGTTCTGCGTGACGCTGGCGGCGGGCGTCGCCGCCGGTGGCGACGGCGCGCTGCTGCTGCACGGCGACGTCGGGCCCGAGGGGCCGCCGGTGCGGGGCTGGGCGCTGGTGCGCGGACGCCTGCGGCCGATGAGCGCGCACGAGGTGTTCGACGAGCTGGCCGACACGATCGGGCGGGGCGTGCCCTTCCCGCCCGGGGTGCGTCCGAGGCCCGGATTCCCCTTGCCGCAGTTCCCGGGCCGGACCGGGCGGGCGGAAGGGTCGTACGGGGGCGGGTCGCCCGGAGCGCGTCCCGCTCGCGACGGCTCGTGGGGCGGCGGCTCGCCGGGCGACGGTTCGGCCGGTGACGGTTCGGCCGGTGAAGGTTCGGCCGGTGACGGCCCGGTCGACGACGGTCCGGCCGACGGGGCCGAGGGCGGAGGTGGGCCGCTGGCCTGACCTGGGATTTTCGGCTTCCGCGTCCACCAAGCGGCGCTGGGGACTGTTCATCGACCGCCTGTTCGGGGAAGATTTCGGGAAAGATCAACAGCAGGAGCGTGCTGCACCCCACGCCGCCGCTCCCGCCGCTCCGCCCCGTACCGCGCTCCGCAGGTCCGCCCCGCGCCCCGTCGGTCCCGGCCGAGCCCGACACCGAAGGGGGGACGCATGAGCCGGATCGAGTACAGCGCGGAGATCGCCGAGCTGCTCGGCAGGGTGCGCCGGCGTCCCTCCGCGGGCTGGCCGTGGCGGCCGGGCGAGCAGGTGCCCGAGGGGCTGCCGGTGAAGCAGTCGTGGGGGTGGCTGTTCGCCCCCGACGGCCGGGTGCTGACCCTGGTCAACCCCCGGGACGGCATCTGCTCGCTGCCCGGCGGCTCGCTCGAACCGGAGGACGCCGGCGACCCGGCCTCCGCGCTCGCCCGGGAGGCCGCCGAGGAGGCCCAGGCCGTGATCGGCCGGCCGTACTACCTCGGCTACCTCTACGACCGGGTGGGCTCCGCGAACGGCGGGAACGAGTGCGCCCGGGTGCGGATGGCCGCGGCGCTGCGGGCGGTCGGCCCGAGCACGCCCGACCCCGCGTCCGGGCGGC
>NZ_JBFBDY010001039.1:0-1663 GCF_040683475.1 Kitasatospora sp. NPDC093558
CCCGCCGTGCTGCACGCGATGCAGCGCGACCTCGGCCTGTCCCCGCAGGCCGCCACCGACCGGCTCGCCAAGGAGAGCCGGGCCACCGCCGTGCAGTCGGCGCTGCGTCAGGTGCTCGGCGAGCGCTGGGCGGGCGCCTGGGTCAGCGGGCCCGACGCCACCCTCACCGTCGCCACCACCGACGCCTCCGCCGCCCGCGAGATCACCGCCCATGGTGGCACCGCCACCGTCGTCCAGCACAGCCTCGCCGCCCTCGACGGCGCGAAGGACGCGCTCGACCGCGCCGTGAGCAGCACCACGCCCGAGGCCACGCCGCTCTGGTACGTCGACGTCACGGCGAACACCGTCGTCGTCCAGTCCACCGACTCCGACCGCACCGAGACCTTCCTCCATGAGGCCGGCGTCGACCGCTCCCTCGTCCAGGTCGAAACCGCTTCCGAGTCCCCGCGTCCGCTGGCCGACCTGCGCGGCGGCGACGCCTACTACATCGACAACGCCGCCCGCTGCTCGATCGGCTTCCCGGTCACCTCGAACGGCCAGCCGGGCTTCGTCAGTGCCGGCCACTGCGGCCAGCCCGGCTCCAACGCGACTGCCGCCGACGGCAGTTCGATCGGCTCCTTCCAGGGTTCCACGTTCCCGGGCAACGACTACTCGTGGGTCCAGGCCGATTCGAGCTGGACCGCCCAGCCGCAGGTCTCCGACTACGCCGGCGGCGCCGTGACGGTCTCGGGCTCCACCGAGACCGCGATCGGCGGCTCGGTCTGCCGCTCCGGCTCCACGACCGGCTGGCACTGCGGCACCGTGCGGCAGTTCAACGCCACCGTCAACTACGCCGAGGGCACCGTCTACGGCCTGACCCGCACCACCGTGTGCGCCGAACCCGGCGACTCCGGCGGCTCGTTCATCTCCGGCAGCCAGGCGCAGGGCGTCACCTCCGGCGGCTCCGGCAACTGCACCTCCGGCGGCACCACGTACTTCCAGCCGGTCAACCCGATCCTGCAGACCTACGGCCTGACGCTGGCCACCGCCTGACCTGTCAGCCAGAACCGTGCCGCCCTCCCGCCGCAAACGCGACGGGAGGCCGGCACCACCGCGTCCGGCGGGGCTCAGCCCGCGACCCAGCCTCCCGTCATCGTCTGCACCGCCGAGCCGTCCAGGTCCGCCAGCTTGGTGCCGGCGAACGCCCGCGCCGCCGCCGAGGTCTGGATCCGGAACGCGGGCTTCTCGGCGGTCAGCGCCTCGACGATCGGCGCGGCCGCCTCCTCGGGCGTCTGCGCCTGCCCGAAGGCCTTGAGCGTGCGGTCGACATACGCGCCGAGGGCCGGGGCGTACGGGCCGGCCCCGTCGAGCAGGGCGGGCAGGTCGAGCGCCTGGTTGCCGACGAACTCGCTGGCCACCGCGCCCGGTTCGACGACGCTGACGTGCACGCCGACGGACGCGGCAGCCGGGGCGAGCGACTCCATGAAGCCCTCGACGGCGAACTTCGAGGCGCAGTACGCCTCGTTGAACGGCTGGCCGACGACGCCGCCCACGCTGGTCACGGTGACGACCCGTCCGCCGCTGGCGCGCAGGTGCGGCATGGCGGCCCGGGTGACCTCGACGACGCCGAAGTAGTTCACCTCCATCGTGAACCGGACCGGCTCCATCCCGTCCTGCTCGATCG
>NZ_JBFBDY010001040.1:0-1662 GCF_040683475.1 Kitasatospora sp. NPDC093558
GGCGGCGCCCCGCAGGGGGCCCCGCGCATCCCCCCGCACCGCGCCCCGGGCCTCCGCCCGCCGCCCCACCCAACGGGCCCGCCCCCACCAACCGCGGGGGCCCCAGGCCCCTTTTCGCGTCGTCGGCCGTCAACTGTCCTGCGAGACCTGTGAGACCTGCGAAGCCGGCGCCACGGCCCGCTTCCGCGGGCGGGACCACCGGCGGGTGATCGGCCGCTCGACCAGGGCGTAGAGCGCCCAGGAGGCCAGCAGCGCGACCACGAACTCGCCGGCCAGCAGCGCGGCGGTGGCCGGTCCCGAGTACAGCTCGGTGCCCAGCAGCTTGCGGGTGGTGGCGAGCACCACGTAGTGCAACAGGTAGAAGGCGAAGGACACTTCGCCGAGCCAGACCATCACGCGGTTGCGGACGGCACTGGGCCGGCCCTCGTTGTCGGCGATCGCCCCCGCGGCGATCAGCAGGACGGCCGGGACGACCGTGACCGCGCGCTGGCCGTAGATGTGCGGGACGAACGAGGCGGCCACGAAGCTCACCGCCAGCAGGACGAGCGACCACACCATGCCGATGTTCCGCCAGCGGCCCGCCATCACCGCCCGGGCCACCAGGATGCCGAGTGCGAAGTCCAGCAGCCGGGGGAAGGGCAGCACATAGGCGAACCAGTACTGGGTGGCCGACGTGGTGGGCTCGTTGTCCATCATCGCCGTGCCGGCCGGGACGATCGTGTAGGCGACCACCACCGTGAGGACGATGCCCGCGACCGTGCCCGCGATCCAGTACTTCAGCCGGTCCGCCGGGATCCGCTTGAACCAGTGGTACAGCAGCGGGAAGAAGAGGTAGAAGACCGCCTCCGCCGCCAGCGACCAACCGGGCGGGTTCACGCTGAAGTTGGTGAGGAAGTCCGGGACGTAGACCTGCAGCATGGTCAGGTTCAGCAGGGCCCGCCACGCCTCGGTCGTGGCACCGGCGAAGAGCAGCATCGCCAGGGCCCACGCGACCACGTAGTTGGGCACGATCTTGACGTAGCGCCGGCGCCAGAAGGCCCGCGCGGTGTCGCCCTCGCGGGCCGACCAGGTGAGCACGAAGCCGCTGAGCGCGAAGAAGAAGGTCACACCGAGGGCGCCGGTCTGGGCCGCCAGATCGGTGAATCGTTTCTCCGAGCCGTTGTCGGCGAGCAGCCGCACCGTGCCGTACGGCAGCGAGGCGTGGAAGATGAAGACCAGCAGCGCCGCGGGGAAGCGCAGGCCGGTGAGGGACGGGAGCCGGGCGGCCAGGGGCCGTTGCGACCGCTCCGGCCGTTCGTGGGGTTCGGCGACCGCCGGCGGCTGCGCGGTCCGCCCAGCCGCCGGCAGGACCGCGCTGATTTCGTCCGTGGACATGGGAATTCCTGCTCCTTGCGAGAGAAAGGGAACCGAGCGAAGCACTCTGGAACGGAACGGAGGCGGGTCGGATTCGCATCGGTGTCCCCATGCTCCACGGCAGCCGCGGAGGCTTCAATCGAGCAACTGTGAAGCCGAGTTGACGCAAGGAGGGACGCCCGCACGACGGCGGACGAACGGCTGAGGCGCTTGGCAGCTCGCACCGGAACGCGACGAAACGTGCCGGGACGCAACAACAACGTGCCGGAACGCGACGGGAACGCGCGACTGCCCGACGGCCGTGTGGGC
>NZ_JBFBDY010001041.1:0-1660 GCF_040683475.1 Kitasatospora sp. NPDC093558
CCCACCCAACGGGTGCACGGCGACCTGCACCTGGGCCAGGTCCTGCGCGGCCGGAACGCATGGGCGCTCATCGACTTCGAGGGCGAGCCGTCGCTGCCGGTGGCGCAGCGGGCCGCACCGCACCCGGTGCTGCGGGACGTGGCCGGCATGCTGCGCTCCTTCGACTACGCCGCCCACTGGACGGAACACCGGACGGATCCCGCACGCCCCCGCGGGGCGCTGCCGCGCCCGGCCCGCCGGCACCGGTGGGCCGAACGGGCCCAGGACGCCTTCTGCCTGGGCTACGGCGCGGCGACCGGGCAGGACCCGCGCTGCCAGGGGGTCCTGCTGCGCGCCTACACCCTGCACAAGGCCGTCTACGAGGTGCTCTACGAGGCCCGCAACCGCCCCGGCCTGCTGGCCGTCCCGCTGGGCGCGATCGCCCGCCTGGCGGGCACCGGCTGAATGTTGGCCGCCGGGAAACCCCCGCAACTTCGCCAAGTTGCCTCAGTGGCCGCCCAGACGGCCGCACGCCTTGCCCGGCCGGCCGCGCAGCCGATTTAATCTGAACCGCCCGGATTCTGATTCCCGCGAACATGCGCGACATTAGCGAAAAGAATCGGAACCGCTCCGCGGCGGACGAATTCCCGCCCCTTTTCCCCGTGCACCGATCCCGAACGAGCCGCGGCCGCCCCGGAAAGGGGAACCGGCCCGGCGCCGCCCGCAGAATCCACAGCCATTTCCCTGGAGGATGAAATGAGCGACCTCACCGCAGAACGGGTCACCGCCGCCTACGACGCCCTCATGTCCGGCGACCGCGCCAAGGCCGCCGAGTACTGGGACCCGCGGGTGCGGTTCCTGACCCCCGGCAACCACACCTACGCCGGGTGGCACGAGGGCCTGGACGCGTTCATGGACTTCATCGACGTCCTCGGCCGGGCCGCCGGCGGCACGTTCGTCATCGAGCCCGTGACGATCCTGGTCAACGCGGCCGACGGCTACACCGTGGACGTCAACAAGACCTACGGCTCGCGCGCCCACGCCACCGACGGCACCTCCCCCTACGACCGGCTGCAGATCGAGGGCATGCACCTGCTGAAGTGGGAGGACGGACGGATCGTCGAGGGGCGCGGCGCGATCTTCGGCGACGGCCAGACCAACTTCAACCTCTGGTGGTCACCGGTGGGCCCCAACGGCGAGCGCACCGTTGTCTGAGCCCCGGAAAGGCACCCCGATGAACTGGTCCCACGTCGCGCTCAACTGCGCGAGCGTGCCGGTCACCGAGGAGTTCTACACCCGGTGGTTCGGCTTCGAGCGCGCCAACGCGTTCGTCCTCGGCAACGTCCAGATCGTCTTCATCCGCCTCGGCGAGGCCTACCTCGAACTGTTCGGGCCGGCCGACGGGAGCCCGCGGCCCCCCGGCGGCCCGGCCCTGCCGAGCGCCGACGGGCCGCAGCAGCGCGGCACGGCCCGTCACATCGCCTTCCAGACCGACGACGTCGACGCGGTCCTGGCGCGCATGGGCGACGCGGCCCGCGTCACGCTCGGCCCGCTGGACTTCGCCGAGTACATCGAGGGCTGGCGCAGCGTCTGGCTGACCGACCCGGACGGCGTCGTCGTCGAGGTCAGCCAGGGCTACAAGGACGGTGCCGGCACCTGACCGGCCCCCGGGCGCGGCGGG
>NZ_JBFBDY010001042.1:0-1658 GCF_040683475.1 Kitasatospora sp. NPDC093558
GCCAGCGCGACGGTGGCCAGCGCGCAGGCGGCGGCGAGCGCACGGATTCGGAGCATGGGGGAATCTCCTTGGTTTGCGTGGGGGCTGGAGAGACCGTAGCTATCGTGACGCGTCATCAGGAACATGCCGGAAGCCCCCGTGCTTCGGCGTTATACCCCCGGAGCCGGCACCGCTCGGGCGGGGTGCGGAGGCGTGGAGCAGCGTACGGGGCCTGCATGAGGCGCTCGGGGGCGCTCGGGGGCGCGCGGGGCGTCGAGGGAGCCGGCATCGCTTGGCGGTCGGTAGATCTCGATCCGCCAACGAGTGTGCAATCCGCCCGCCGCACCCGACCCCGCCCCCGGCAACGGCCGGATGATCACCTGCCGGATCGTCAGCGGAAAGCCGCACTGGCAGGCGTGAGAGAGTCGGCCGTACTCGCTGCGCAGGAAGTCGGCCCAGTCGACTTCCTGCGCAACGCTTGGACGGGACGGCGCCGCGGCACGGCTGGACCCTGATGTTCCCGGACCGGCACCCGCACGCCGGCGGCGAACAGACGTACGCCGCCTACCTGGAGAACACCGACGGCTTCGAGGTCGAGCTCGTCGCCATCGACGGCAGGATCCCCTGACGCTCGACGCTACCGGATGGCGGTGCTCGGGTAACGTGTCGAGTGTTGGTGCGGTCCTATGGGGGAGTTCGCATGCAGGTGGATCTGACGTACAGACGTCTCGGAAATCTCCTGACGGCGATCGGGGATCGGGAGCTCGTCTACGGGCGGTTCGGCTCCAAGCCGCGCTCTCTCGGGTCGTGGGTTCTTCGGTACGACCGGCTCGGGAACCGGCTGGTGGCCGCCGGGAGCGTCGAGCTCACGTACGACCGGATGGGCAACCGGCTGCGCACCGCCGGGGAATGGACGCTTGAGTACGATCGGATGGGCAACCGGCTCTGCCGGATCGGGCCGTACGACCTCGCCTTCGACCGGATGGGCAACCGGGTGCGTGCGGTGGGCCCGATGACCCTCGAATACGACCGGTTCGCCGCCCGCCCGCGGCGGGTACAACTGCCCGACGAATACGGCCCGTTGTCGGATGACCTGCTTCTGGCGCTGTTCCTCGTCCTGTATCTGGACGAGGAGGAGCGGCAGTCGGACTGAGATCGCTAGGCGGTCGCGGGCGCGGCGAGGGTGTTCCAGAAGAGGTGTTCGTAGGCCTGGAGCAGGAGGGCGTGTTCGCGGGCGGCGGTGAGAGTGTGGCCGTCGAGGGGGTGCGGGCCCAGGGATTCGGCGGCTTGCTCTTCCAGGGCGGTCGCGGGCTGGGCGAAGAAGTCGAAGAACGCGCAGGCCTCGTCCGGGAAGCCGTAGTGGCGGCGCAGGGCCTCGGCGATCGTGGCGCAGTAGCCGCCCCACGCCGCGAAGTTGGCGACCATGGCGACGGCCGCCGCGGCGGGCTGGGCGTTGAGGGCGAGCCAGGCGAGGTACGCGGGGTAGGCCTGGCAGCCGGCCAGGGGCGGGCGCTGTGCGAGGGCGTCCGGGTCGAGGCCGCTCGCAGACGCGAGGGTGGGGAGCGTGCGGAGTGCGGCGCTCTCGCCGTCGGCCAGGGCGGCGAACCAGGCGCCCGCCGGGCGGTCGGCGCAGCGGGTGGCGAGGAGCAGCAGGCTGCGCCGGTCGGAGGTGATGATCC
>NZ_JBFBDY010001043.1:0-1658 GCF_040683475.1 Kitasatospora sp. NPDC093558
GAGGCGGCGGCGGACGGGCGGCCGAAGCGGCCCCGCCGGGTGCGCAGGTGGCTGGTGCCGGCGGCCGTGCTCCTCGCGGTCCTGGCGCTGCTGTTCTGGCGCTTCCACACGACCGCCCTGGCCGTCACCTCCGTCGGCGTGACCACCGACCCGGCGGGCCCCGGCTGCGGGGGCACCGCCGTCGTCACGGCCTCGGTGGAGACCAACGGCGGCGCCGGCAGCATCCGTTACCACTGGCTGCGCAGCGACGGCACGACCTCTGACGAGATCGTGCAGGACGTGCGCTCCGGCACGCGCCACACCGACCTGATCCTGCGCTGGACGTTCGACGGCCAGGGGTCCCTCCAGGCCACCGCCACCCTGGAGATCCTCTCGCCCGCCGCCCGGACCGCGACCGTCACCTTCCCCTACCACTGCCCGTAGCGTCCCGAGGCCGGAATCCGCTTCGGTTGTCCGACCCGTCCCGTAGCGTTTGCCTTCCGCCGCGGGGATCCGCGGCACGCCAAGGGGAGGGCACCATGAACTCGCTCGTGTCGAAGGCTCGTTGGTTAGGCGCTCTGGTGGCGGCGGCAGCGCTGCTGCTCGCCGGGGCCGGCAGCGCAGGGGCGGACGACGCGCCCGACGGGCCGGTGCGGGGTCTCCCGGGGACCGTCGTCCTGGATTCCCCGCCCTTCTCGGAGCCAGCCTCGGTGGCGGTCAGCCCGGACGGGCGCAAGGCGTACGTCTCGGTCAAGGACGGCGTGAGCGGCGTCAAACTGAAGGTGGTCGACACCCAGAGCGGGACGATCGCCGCCACGGTCACGCTGACCACCGAGTACGGGGCCAACGCCGGGCCGGTGGCGGTCAGCCCGGACGGCTCGCGGGTCTACGTGCTGTTCGGGGCGATGCGCCTGCTGCCGCTGTCCACGCTGAGCGCCGTCGACACCGCCACCAACACGGTGGTCTCCACCACGCTCGCGCCGAATCAGCCGCGCCCGGACGGGACCGGCGACGGGGGCCTGAGCGCGCTGACGGTCAGCCCGGACGGCTCGCGGGTCTACGTGACCCAGGACGGACCCTCGCTCTGGCACCAGCCGACCCAACCGGGCGCCCGGGTCCTGGAGTTCTCGCCGCAACAGCAGGCGTTCACCGCCGCCGTGACGGTGCCCGGCCGCTCCCTGGGGTCGGTGGTCACCCGGCCGGACGGCGCCGGCACGTACGTCAGCACGGACGAGGGCCTGGTCCACCTGGACACCAGCGTCGAGCCCCCGGCCGTGACCGGGACCGTCGCCACCCCCAGCACCAAGGCCGCTCTGGCACTCACCCCGGACGGCACCCGCGTGTACGGCGTGAGCAGCACCGGCACGGGCTACACGCTCGACCCCGCCACCGACACCGTCACCGCGACCATGAACCTGGGCATCACCCGGGCCCAAGCACTGACCAGTCCGTCGATGAGCCCGGACGGCACCCGGCTGTACATCGCCTGCCTGGACTACGCCAGCTCCACCGGCAGGGTCCGGATCCTCTCCCTCGACACCTCGACCAACACCCTCGTCCCGGCCGAGGCGGTCACCGGTCTCAACTTTGTGACGGGACTGGCTGCGGGCCCCGACGGCCACACCCTCTACATCGTCGACGGCGCCCTGAAGATCGTCGGCATCTGACGGGACCCCGCC
>NZ_JBFBDY010001044.1:0-1656 GCF_040683475.1 Kitasatospora sp. NPDC093558
GCCCGGGTGGCCGGGGCGAGCACGGCGATGGCGGCGCCGATGCCGAGGATGAACGCCATCAGCCGCCGCTCCCCGGGGCGGCGGCACAGGCCGCGGGTCAGGACCAGCCGTGCGGCCGTCGCCAGCAGGGCGAGTGCGCAGACGAGGTAGTCGACGGTGCTGCTCAAGGGGCCGTCCGGTCGGGCTCGTTGGGATGGGGAGGAGCTGGCGGAGCGGGGGTGCGGCGACACCGAAAATCGCCCGGTCGACGGGTCGGGGAACCAGGGGCGTCAGGCGCCGCGGCGGGCCCAACGGACGTCCTGCCAGACGAAGTAGGCGATGTTGAGCAGCACCGCCGCGTGGAGCAGCCACCAGCCGGGGCCGAAGGAGACCGAGGTGTACGGCAGCAGCGAGGGCGGCACGGGCACGAAGGTGCGGGGCTCCAGCATCAGGTCGGTGGTGAGGAGGCGCACGGCGAACGCCGTGAGGCTGCCGTAGCCGAGGAGCCGTACGGCGAGGTGGCGGCGGTTCGGCAGGAGGGCGGTGCAGACGAGGCCGAGCACGCCGAGCAGCAGCCAGGGCCAGGTGAAGAGGATCCCGTAGTCGGTCGGGGGGAGGTCCGGGAAGAACCTGAACCCGAGACCCTTGCCGAGCGTGAGGTCGATCGCCGTGTCGTGGCTGCTGCCGGGCGTGACGAGGACGGTGGCGGCAATCAACAGCATGGCGACGCCGTACAGGGCCAGGACACCGAGGGGCGCGAGCAGGGACATCGGACTCCACCGCCGCGCCGGGGCCGGGGGCCGCGGAGGCGCGGGCGGAACGAACGTCGTGGCCGCGACCGTGACCGGCGCCGTCGGAGGCGCCGGCGGCTGCCGGAGGAACGCCGAGACCAGCGCGGCGGCCTGCGGGCCGGTGAGGCGGTCGTCCGGCGCCTTCGCCAGCAGGCCGTTGATCAGCGGGGCCAGCGGGCCGGCCAGCGCCATCGGCGGCGCCGTCTCGAACAGGAGCGCCGCGAGTGTGGCCGCCGGGGTGTCGCGGCGGAACGGCATCCGCCCCTCGACGGCCTGGTAGAGGGTCGCGCCGAGGGAGAACAGGTCCCCGGGCGGGGCGGCCGGGGCGCCGTGGGCGCGCTCGGGCGCGAGGTAGTCGACCGAGCCGATGAACATGCCCGAGGCGGTGAGCGCGGTCTGGTCCTGCTGCACGGCGATCCCGAAGTCGGCCAGCAGCACGCGGCCGTCGTCGGCCAGCATGATGTTCGCCGGCTTCACGTCGCGGTGGACGATGCCCGCCTCGTGCGCGGCGGCCAGGGCGGCGAGGACGGCCTGGGCGACGAGGGCGGCGTCGGTGGCCGCGAGCGGTCCGTCCCGGACGATCCGGTCCTCCAGGGAGCGGCCGACGATCAGCTGCATCACCGTCCACGGGAGACCGCCGTCCACCACGACGTCGTGCACCCCGACGACGTTCGGGTGGTCGCGCAGCCGGGCCGCGTGCCGGGCCTCCCGCTGGGCGCGGACCAGGCGCTCGTCGTGCTCCTCGGCGGAGGCGGCGGGCGGCAGCTGGACCTCCTTGACGGCGACGTCCACGCCCAGCACCTCGTCGTGGGCCTGCCACACGCTGCCGAACCCGCCGGACCCCAGGCGCCGCACGAGCCGGTAGCGCCCGCCGACCAGCCGCCCC
>NZ_JBFBDY010001045.1:0-1655 GCF_040683475.1 Kitasatospora sp. NPDC093558
CGCATCGGGGCCCGGGTCGATGCCATCGCCGACACCGACGCGACCTTCGAGCGCGCGGCGCTCGAACGCCGCGCCGTGTGGCTGTACGAGACGGCCCAGCGCGCCTGGACCGAGCACGACCTCGCCACGCTGCAGCGGATCCTGTCCCCGGTGCTGTACGGCAAGTGGGCCGAGGAGCTGCACGATTACGCCTCACGCGGCGAGGCCAACGTCGTGGAGATCGTCTCCGGCCCGGTCGTCGAGCTGGTCGACGTCGCCAACCGTGCGGGCGAGGTGAACGACACCGTCACCTTCCGGATCACCGCGACACTCCACGACTACGTGCGCCGCGGCGACGGCGGGCAAGCCGTGCGCAAGGACGGCTCGACGCGCCCGGTGGAGTACTGGACGCTGCGCAAGAACGCGGCCGGGGAGTGGATCGTGTCGTCGCTGGAACAGGCCGCCGAGGGGGCGCACCACCTGAGCGCCGCCATCGAGACGGACGGCTGGGACCAGAAGGAGGTCGCGCGCGAGGCCGTGCTCGAGGTGGCCGGCAAGACCTCGGTCACCGGGGTGAGCGACATCCTGTCGCTCACCAACATCTCGTGGAGCACGGACGCCGACTCCGCCGCCGGCGACCTGAGCGTCCTCGACGCCCGGTTCGACAGGTCCGTCCTCGAGGTCGCCGTCGAACGGTTCCTCGAGGAATGGGTCATGAACGACGGCAGCCTCGACTTCACGCCCGTGCGCACCACGCACCGCACCGTCATGCGCCAGGCCTCCGTCACCTGCGTCAAAGTGAGCTCGCTGGTCTCCCGCGACCCGGTCGTCTTCCGCGTCACGGTCGACGCCGAGGGCGTCTACTACGAAGTCGACCGCCGCAGCGAAGAGGTCCTGCGCGGTGACCCGCACAAGCGCAGGCCCCTCGCCTTCACCTTCGACCTGCGCCTGGACACCACCAACGCCAACGCGTGGACCGTCATCGCCACCACCGTGCAGTAGGCCCAGACCCGCACCAGGGCCCAGGGCCTCACACCCCGCCCGCCGTCCGCGCCGCCGGGTACCCTCGGTCGTACGGCAGCCGCCGGTACCGCGTGTGGCCCGACCCGGGAGACGTCATCGATGAGTAGAGCCGCCGGCGGCGCGTCCCGCGTCCCGCTCGACGACCTCGTCCGGCTGCGCAGGGCCCGGGACATGATGGACCGCGAGTACGCGCAGCCGCTGGACGTCACGGCGCTGGCGCGCACCGCCCTCATGTCGGCGGGCCACTTCTCGCGCAGTTTCCGCGCCGCGTACGGGGAGACGCCCTACAGCTACCTCATGACCCGGCGGATCGAGCGGGCCAAGGCGTTGCTGCGGCGGGGCGACCTCACGGTGACGGAGGTGTGCATGGAGGTGGGCTGTACGTCGCTGGGGTCGTTCAGCTCGCGCTTCACCGAGCTGGTCGGCGAGACCCCGAGTGCGTACCGGGCCCGTGAGCACGAGGACGGCGCCGCGCTGCCGGCCTGTATTTCGAAGATCCACACCCGGCCGGTCAAGGGCGGCGGAGCGAAGCCGCAGGGCGAGGGGTAGCCGACGATGGCGGTCGAGCTCGTCTGCGAGAGCCACTCCACCACCACGGACAACGAGGCCGGGATCGCCACCGGCCACCTCCCGGGCCGCCTGTCGGACGCGGG
>NZ_JBFBDY010001046.1:0-1655 GCF_040683475.1 Kitasatospora sp. NPDC093558
GCGGCGATGGACAGGCCGAGGCCGCTGGAGCCGCCGCCGCTGTGGAAGCGCTCGAACAGGGAGGCGGCCTGCTCGGGCGGGATGCCGGGGCCCGCGTCGTCGACGGCGACGGTGCCGTCCGGGGCGACGGTGATCTCGACCTCCGCGGGCAGGCCGGGGCCGTGGCCGTGGGCGAGGGCGTTGCCGAGCAGGTTGGCGACGGCGCGGCGCAGCAGGCCGGCGTCGGCGAGGACGATCACGGGCTCCGCCCGGACGGCGACATGGTGCCCGTCGGCCGGGGTGTCGGCGACGACGGCGTCGACGAGCTGGTCGAGCCGCAGCGGCTCGCGGTCGAGGGGGACGGCGCCGGCCATCAGGCGGGCGCGGGTGAGGAGGTCGTCGACGAGCTCGCTCATGCGGGTGGACTGGCGCAGCGTGCGGCGCAGGATCTCGGTGGTGTCCGCCTCGCCGCGCAGGCCGGTCTCGGCGAGGACGCGGACGGAGGCGACGGGGGTGCGCAGGTCGTGGGCGGCGTCGGCGAGGAACGCCTCCTGCTGGTCGAGCGCGGTGAGCGCGGGGCGCACGGCCCGTCCGGCGAGCCAGTGGCCGGCCAGGGCGGAGAGGGCCACGAGGACGGCGCAGGCGGCGGTGAGGAGCAGGGTGAGGCGGTCGTGGTCGGCCAGGTTGCCGGAGATGTCGACGGCGGCGACGGCCACGGTGTCCGCGGAGTCCTGGTTGGGGCCGGTGAACGGCTGGGCGGAGAGCCGGAGTTGGTGGCCGTTGGGTGCGGTGGTGGTGAGCCGGACGACGTCGCCCTCGCGCGCGGCGTCGTCGGCGGCCGTCTGGTAGGCCTCGGCGGGGACGGTCACGCAGGCGCGGTGAGGGCGGGCGAGGACGGTCATCTTCTCGGCGGTGCCGGTGAAGAGCGTCACGGGCGGGCAGTCGTAGCCGCCCTCCTTGGGCTCGGGGTACTCCAGGGCGCCCTGCTCGTCGTAGTGCAGGTCGGCGGCGAACTCGCTGGTCCGCACCTTGAGGTCGGAGTCGACCTGGGAGCGCCAGGCATCGTCGTCCGCGTGCACGGCGACGACCGCCATGCCGATCAGGCCGACGGCGCTGACCAGGGCGAAGAGCAGCGCGATGCGGCGGCGCAGGCGGCGGATCCGGCCGGCCGGGGTGGGCGGGACGTCCCCGCGCAGGCGGCGCACGGCCGCTCGCACGCCCCTGGTGCCTGCGGGTCTCAAGCCTGCGACTCCAGCCGGTAGCCGACGCCGCGCACGGTGTGGATCAGCGCCGGCTCGCCGAGCTTGCGGCGCAGCTGGGAGACGAGCACCTCGACGACGTTGGAGTTGGGCTCGGTCAGCTCGTCCCAGCAGCGCTCGATGAGCTCGGCGCGGCGCACGGCCTCGCCGGGGCGGGCGGCGAGCGTCTCCAGGACGGCGAACTCCTTGATCGTGAGGGTCAGCAGGACGCCGTCGCGGTGCACGGTGCGCCGGGCGGTGTCGATCTCCAGGCCGCCGAGGCGCACCACGGGCGGGCGGGCGACGGTGGTGCGGCGGCACAGGTTGTGCACGCGGGCCACCAGCTCGGGGACGGCGAAGGGCTTGACCAGGTAGTCGTCGCCGCCGGTGGCGAAGCCCTCGACCCGGTCGGCGACGGTGTCGCGGGCGGTGAGGAAC
>NZ_JBFBDY010001047.1:0-1647 GCF_040683475.1 Kitasatospora sp. NPDC093558
ATCTCGGCGCGGCGGGCCGGATCGATGAGCAGCGGGACGATCGTGTCCCGCAGCGTGTCGGGGGAGGCGTGGCCGGTCAGTGCGACGGCCGCGCCGGCGTCCGCGAGGTGCCGGGCGTTGTGCTCCTGTTCGTTCCCGGCGCTGGTGGCCAGCGGGATGAACACCGCCGCCTTGCCGAGCGCGGTCAGCTCGGCGAGCGTTCCGGCGCCGCTGCGGGAGATCACCACGTCCGCGAGCGCGAGGACGTCCGGCAGTTCCGGGCCGACGAAGCCGGTCACCAGGTACCGGCCGCGAAGGTGTTCCGGCAGAGCGGCGGCCCGGGCGCGCAGCCCTTCCTTGTGGCTCGGCCCGCACTGGTGGACCACGTTCGCGTGCCCGAGCAGCCACGGCAGGATGTCGCTGACCAACTGGTTGATCTGCTGCGAGCCCTGGGCGCCGCCGGTGACGTACACGGTGGGCAGCTCGTGGTCGAAACCCCACAGGCCGAGCGTCTGAACCGCCTTGTCGCTCCGGCCGGTCAGGACCTCGGGGCGCACCGGGTTGCCGGTGACCACGGCCGCGGCGCGGGCGCTCTCGGGCAGGTACTGCAGGGTGGACTCGGAGGAGACCGCGACACGGGTCGCCATGCGGGCCAGGGCCCGGTTGCCCAGGCCGAGCCGGACGGTCTGCTCGTGAACGACCAACGGCCGGTGGCACATCCGGGCGGCCATCCCCACCGGCACCGCCACATAGCCGCCCGTACCGAGCACCACGTCCGGGTCGAAGTCGGCGACCGCGGTGCGGGCCTGGGCAACGCCGAGGGGTACACGACCCATGTCTTTGACGTTGGCGGGTGAGATCAGCTTGAGGGCGTTGGCACTGCGCCGGATCTTCCCGGTGGCGACCGTCGTGAACGGGATGCCCTCGGATGCGGTGACGCGGGCTTCGAGACCGGAGGCAGTACCGATCCACAGTACGTCCAGGGCACCGCCGGCGTCGGCGAGCCGAGAGCGCAGGGCGCGGATCGCGGTGAGGGCCGGGTATGTGTGTCCGCCGGTTCCGCCGCCCGTGACGATGAGCCGAAGTGGCCGGCCGAGGCGGGAGACGAGAGCGGCAGCATCGCGGTTCACGCCTGGAACATACCAGTCTCCGAAGAGCAGCCCGTTCAAGGAATCTGACGAACCGTTGAGAGCATCGAGCTGTCGTCGGGGGCGGCGCCCTGGTCCGTGGTCGCGGTCGGCGACCCGCGTCTGCCGGCAAGGTCGGCGGCGGTCGCCGGGACAGTCCTGGCCGCGGTCACGGCAAGGGCTGAGGGCGACCGCCCGTTTCGGTTCCTTGAGTCCCTTGGGGCCGGGTCGAGTTCAGTGCGTGGCCCCCTCCGGGACGTGCAGGTCGGCGGCGGTGGTGGCCGCGGCGGTGAGCAGGGCGCGCAGCGCGTGGGCGGCGGAGTCGGCGGGCAGGGAGGGCTGGGCGCGGTCGAGGACCTGCTCGGGCAGGGCGGGTATGTGGACGAACCCGCCGCGTACGGCGGGGCGTTCGGTGGCGAGCAGGTGCATCAGGGCGTAGAAGACGTGGTTGCAGACGAACGTCCCGGCGGTGTGCGAGAGGGAGGCGGGCAGGCCCGCCTGCCGGACGGCGGCCACGCACGCCTTGACCGGCAGCGTCGCG
>NZ_JBFBDY010001048.1:0-1645 GCF_040683475.1 Kitasatospora sp. NPDC093558
TCCGGGGACGGGCGCCGCACGGGCGTGTGACGTTACGGTCCCGAGGTTGCACCATGGAGTGGTGGAGCACCTCGGGGACCAGCGGACAGGCACTGGTGCTCCGGGGCCCGGCGGCAGTGGGTGGCGGGATCTCCGCCGGGGGGGGTGATCAGTCGTCGCCGCGCAGGATGGCGATCAGGCGCAGCATCTCGACGTAGATCCAGACCAGCGACAGCGTGAGCCCGAAGGCGGCCCGCCAGGCCTCCTTCTGCGGCGCGCCCTGCGCGATGGCCTCCTCGATGGCCGCGAAGTCCAGCGAGAGGAAGAAGGCGCCGAGGCCGATGCCGATCAGGCCGACCACGATGCCCAGCGGGCCGGAGCGCAGGCCGAGGTCCGCGCCGAAGGCCATCGCGATCACGTTGATCAGCATGAGCAGCACGAAGCCCATGGCGATCGCGATGCCGATCCGGGTGTACTTCGGGGTGACCCGGATCCTCCCGCTCTTGTAGGCGAACAGCATCGCGGCGAAGACTGCCGCCGTGCCCAGCACCGCCTGGATCGCGATGCCCGGCAACTTGACGTCGAGGGCGTGCGTGACGGCACCGAGGGCGAAGCCCTCCAGCGCCGCGTACAGCAGGATCAGCGGCGGGCTGACGCTGCGCTTGAAGGAGACGATCAGGCCGATGACCATGGCCACCAGGCTGGCGCCGATCGCGAAGCCGAAGTTCTTGAACGGCAGCGCGAACCAGGCGACCGCACCGGCGGCGACCAGGGTCAGCAGCGTCATGGCGGTGCGCGCGACGACGTCGTCGAGCGTCATCCGCCCGGTGGCCAGCGGGCCGGCGGACGGGCCGTTGTACATCGCGTACAGCTGCTCGTCGGTCAGCGGGGCCTGGCCCGGCTGCTGCTGGGCGTAGGGGCCGCCCGCGTACGGGTTGTTTCCGTACGGGCCCCCGGCCTGCGCGGTGGTCCCGAACCCCGCGTAGCCGGAGTCGCGGGTGAAGGACCCCTCCCGCGAGAAGACCGGGTTGCTGCTTCTCATGCTCATTCCCTCCGTGGCGGCACTGCACCGCCCCGCACCAGGGTAATGGCTTGGCAAAAATATCGGGATACGCCGCGAGGATGATCCAGCGGGAGGACTCACGGCGGGGACGCCGGCGGCGCCCCCGCGCGTCGAGCGGTGCCCGGAGCCGGACTCGAACCGGCACGGCCTCGCGGCCAAGCAGTTTTAAGCTGCCCGTGTCTGCGTTCCACCATCCGGGCGTCCTGCGAACCACCCCTGAGCCTAGTCGCCCGGCTCACCCTTTCGCATGTTCCCAGCCCGGGAAGTTGTCATGTTTCCTTGCCATCTGACGAACTGTCCGAGATTCGGCCACGGAGCACACCGGTTCAGGCCACCACCCCGGCCTCAGGGTCGGTGTCATACCGCAGGAGGAGGGTGCCGGGTGCCCGTACGCCCAGCGGTGGTCGGCTCAACCGTTCGGCGGAGCGACGATAGACCATGATCACGCGGCGGAGCATGGAGGTACGAATTCCGCGACCAGCAAGGAGCATCCCCGTGACCTCGTCGACCGCAACCGCCGTCCGCACCGGCCGGGCGGCCGCCCGCGCCACCGGCCTGTACAAGGTCTACGGGGAGGGGGAGACCCGCGTCGTCGCCCTGGAC
>NZ_JBFBDY010001049.1:0-1645 GCF_040683475.1 Kitasatospora sp. NPDC093558
CCTTCGGCATCAGCGGCACCAACGCGCACGTCCTGCTGGAGCAGGCGCCTGCGGTTCCTGGTGCGGCTGGTCCGGTGGCGGCTGTGGGTGCCGCGCCGTGGGTGGTCTCCGCCAAGTCGGAGGCCGCGCTGGACGCTTCGCTCGGGCGTGTGGGCGGGGTGGACGGGCTGTCCGCTCTGGATGTGGCTTACTCGCTGGCCGTCGGACGGGCGCTTCTTGGGCACCGGGCGGTGGTGGTGGACGGTGTGGAGGTCGCGCGCGGGGTGGCGGCGGAGCGCTCGACGGCGTTCCTGTTCTCGGGGCAGGGGTCGCAACGGCTGGGAATGGGACGGGAGTTGTACGCCCGCTTCCCGGTGTTCGCCGAGGCCTTCGACGGCGTCTGCGCACGGCTGGACCAGCTGCTGGAGCTGCCGGTTCGGGACGTGGTGTGGGGTACCGATGCCGAGCTGCTGAACCGGACGGAGTACGCGCAGGCCGGGCTGTTCGCGGTCGAGGTGGCGTTGTACCGGCTCGTCGAATCGCTCGGCGTGCGACCGGAGTTCGTGGCCGGACACTCGATCGGCGAGGTGGCGGCTGCGCACGTCGCCGGGGTGTTCTCGCTGGCGGACGCGTGCGAGCTGGTGGCGGCGCGCGGCCGGCTGATGCAGGCGCTCCCGGAAGGGGGCGCGATGCTCGCGGTGGAGGCTTCGGAGAGTGAAGTCCTGCCGGTGATGGGCGAGTTGGTGTCGATCGCGGCGGTGAACGGGCCGACGTCGGTGGTCGTTTCGGGAGCCGAGGAGGCCGTCGCGGCGATCGAGGCGCACTTCGCCGACCGGCGGACCACGCGGCTCAAGGTCTCGCACGCGTTCCACTCGCCGCTGATGGACCCGATGCTGGACGACTTCCGGGCGGTCCTCGACGGGCTGGCGTTCGCGGCTCCTTCGATCCCGCTGGTCTCCAACCTGACGGGCGACGCACGTGCGGATCTGTGCACCCCCGAGTACTGGGTGCGCCACGTCCGCGAGACCGTCCGCTTCGCCGACGGCGTCCGGGCCCTGAAGGAGGCGGGAGCCACCGCCTTCCTGGAACTCGGCCCGGACGGCGTGCTGTCGGCCCTCGTCCAGCAGGCCGTGGACGCTCCGGCCGCCGCGCTGCTGCGCCGCGACCGGCCGGAGGAGCACACGCTGGTCACGGCCCTGGCCTGCTTGCACGTCGTGGGCGTACCGGTCGACTGGGCGCGGCTGTTCGACGGCACCGGCGCCCGCCGGGCCGACCTGCCCACCTACCCGTTCCAGCGTGAGCTGTACTGGCCCGAGCGCGCGCCGGAGGTAGTCGGTGCGAGCGACTCGGCGGACGCCGCGTTCTGGTCCGCCGTCGATCGCGAGGACTATGGCGCGCTGGGCACGACGCTGGGGCTCGACGACGACACGTCGCTCGGCGCGCTGCTGCCCGCCCTCTCGGCGTGGCGCCGCCGGCAGACCGAGCGGACGGACGCGGACCGGCTGCGCTACCGGGCGGTCTGGAAGCCGTACGCGGCTCCGGTCGGGGTAGACGCCCTGACGGGGAGGTGGCTGGCCCTCGTGCCGGAGGGGCAGGACGATGCCTGGACGTCCGCGGTGGTTGCGGCGCTGGGTGCGGACGTCGTGCGGGTGGCGGTCGACGGGGA
>NZ_JBFBDY010001050.1:0-1643 GCF_040683475.1 Kitasatospora sp. NPDC093558
GGGCGAGTTGGGCCGTCCCGACGGCCATCCGGGCGGTGAAGTCGAGGCCGAACGGCGCCCCGGCGCGGACGATCCGCCGCGCCTCGGGGCCGACGCGCTCAGGGCCGACGTTTTCGGGGCCGACGACTTCGGGAGATCGGTCCGTCCGGCGCTTTGCGAGCAGCCGCAGCGTGACGGCGAGCGCCACCGCCCGGGAGGTGGTGAGTGCGAGCGCGGCGCCCGTCACGCCGAGACCCGGGACGAGTCCCGCGCCGAGGACGAGCAGCGGGTCGAGCCCGAGCAGCAGCGCATTGGAGAGCAGCGCGATCCGCATCGGGGTGCGGGTGTCTCCGGCGCCCTTGAACAGTTCGTCGGCGACGCGCTGACCGGAGAACAATCCGAAGGCCGGGAACGCAACGGCGAAATAGTCCGCGGCGAGCCCGGCCGCGGGACCTTCGAGGAACCCGGCGGCGAGGCGGTCGCGCAGCAGGAAGCCGGGCACGGCGATGGCGACGGTGACGAGTACGCAGAGCCGCCATGCCGCGCGCGCGGTGCGGGCGGCCCCGGCCCGGTCGCCGGCGCCGAGGGCGCGCGAGAGCCGCAGGCTGGTGCCGGAGGCGACCACGAGGACGAGGCCGAGCAGCAGGTTCTCCACGGTGCCCGCGAGCGTGACGGCGGCGACGGCCGCGCCGCCGAGCCCGGCCACCCAGAAGGCGCCGATGACGGAGGCGACCACGCCGGACAGGAGTTCGGCGTAGACCGGTCCGGCCAGTGCGGCCAGTCGTGCCAGATGGGTGCGCATGTTCTCTCCCCCTGAAGTTCCTCGGCGGCGGCTCTCTTGAGCCGTCTCGGCCTGCGTCGGCTCGCCTCGGCTCGCCTCGAATAGAGATACCTCGGATCGATGCACATCGACAAGAGGTAAAGTGGCGCGCGCACCGGGCGCACTCCGACGAAAGGGCTTCATCGTGCTGACGCTCGCGATCCTGGGGTTCCTCTACGACCAGCCGCTGCACGGCTACGAGCTCAAGTCCCGGATCACCGGCCTGACCGGGCACGTCCGGCCGGTCAGCGACGGCGCGCTCTACCCCGCCATCACCCGGCTCGAGAAGGCCGGCCTGCTGCACCGCAGGACCGAGCCGGGCAGCGGCGCCGTCCCCCGCCAGACGCTGGAACTGACCGCCGCCGGACGAGCCGAACTCCGGCGCCGGCTCGGCGATCCGGAGCAGGCGGAGATCACCGACCAGATTCGTTTCTTCGCCCTGGCCGCCTTCCTCCACCACCTCGCCGACCCGGCCCGCCAGGCCGCGGTGCTGCGCCGCCGGCTCGACTTCCTGGAGGCGCCGAGCAGCTTCTTCTACGACGGACACGGCCGGCCCGTGACCGCCGAGCGCGAGCCGAACCCGTTCCGTCGGGGCATGCTTCTGGTCGCCCGGGCGTCGAGCGCGGCGGAGCGGGCCTGGCTCGCGGAGACGATCGAGCAGCTGACGGGAGCCGGCCCCGCGAGCGCGGGGGCGTAGACCGGTCGCCGCGCGCCCCTGCCGAACGGGAGCGGACCTGGGCCTGTCTTCGAACCCCCGTCGTCCGCCCGAAGGGCGGGCCGGGCGGCGTTGGGGTGCGTGCATCGCAAGGCGGAGGAGGGAGTCCATGCGGAGCATCGGCGACCG
>NZ_JBFBDY010001051.1:0-1640 GCF_040683475.1 Kitasatospora sp. NPDC093558
GTCGAAGCGCCGTTTGGCGATCTTGTGGAAGGCCGTGACCGGCGAGAGGGGCAGCGGGACGCGCACCGTGCGGATCAGCTCGCCGGGGCGGCGCACGCTCCGCCGGTAGCCGGTGAAGTAGTCCGCCAGCGGGACCTCGCGCTCGCCGTCGGCGTCGGCGAGCACCACCGATGCCTCCAGCGCGAGCAACACCGGCGGGCTGTCGCCGATGGGGGAGCCGGTACCCAGGTTGCCGCCGAGGGTGGCGCCGTTGCGGATGAGCCGGGACGCGAACTGCGGGAACAGCTCGGCCAGCAGCGGGACGCCGCCGTCGAGGCGGCGCTCGATCTCGGTGAGCGTCAGCGCCGCCCCGATCCCGATGTGGTCGGACTCGACCCGCAGCTCCCGCAGTTCGGGGAGGCGGTCGACGGCGATCACGCAATTCGCCCGGCGGGCACGGATGTTGACCTCCACGCCCCAGTCGGTGGAGCCGGCGACCACCACCGCGTCGGGGCGTTCCCGCAGCAACAGCAGCGTTTCGGCCAGGGTGCTCTTCCGCAGGAACGCGCTGTCGGCGTCGGTGTCGGTGTCGGTGCCGGTGTATTCGGTGGCGACCGGCGTGGGCGGCGACTGCTCGCGACGCCGCGCCAGCGGGTCCTCGTCGTTGGGCGCACCGACGGCGAACGCGGCATCGCGAATCGGGCGGTAGCCGGTGCAGCGGCACAGGTTCCCGCTCAGCGCGTGCAGGTCGAAGCCGTTCGGTCCGTGCTCGGCGTCGGTGCCGTCGGGGGAGCTTGTGTGCGCGCAACGGTCGGGACGGTAGTACTCGGCGGCCATGCTGCACACGAATCCCGGTGTGCAGTAACCGCATTGGGAGCCGCCGCGGACCGCCATCTCCTCCTGCACGGGGTGCAGGACGGGCGGCCTGCCGGGTGCGCCGGGGGTGGCGAGACCCTCGGCGGTGACGACCTCCTGACCGTCGAGCGCCGCGACGGGGACCAGGCAGGCGTTGACCGCCACCCAGTCGGTGGGCTTGTGCACCCCGGGCCGGGCCACCAGGACCGAGCAGGCGCCGCACTCACCCTCGGCGCAGCCCTCCTTGGTGCCGGTGAGGCCGCGCTCGCGCAGGAAGTCCAGCACCGTGGTGTGGGGCGCGGCCGGTGAGATCGGTACGTCTTTCCCGTTGACCGTGATCTGCGCCGCTACCATGACGGGCCTTCAATCAGGTGTGCGGTCGGTCGATTCATCATGTTCGCCATGATCGGGCAGCTTTCTGTGTCCGGACGTCCGGGCGCGCCCCGCCCCAAGGGAGGAGGGCGCAGCGCAGGACGGCAGGTGACAGCGACGTGCCGGGAGGTGGTGACGGAAACCCGGGACGTGCCAGGAGGGACGGGCACTCGGAGCGGCGTGCTCAGCAGCCGTGCGCGATCCGGCCCGGCGCCCAGGCCGTGCGGCGGGCGAGGCGACCCAGATCAGAGAGGGTGTACATCTGCTGGTCGCCTCCTTCGGGTGGTCATGGAGCTGTTTCTACCGGAAGCTAGTGGCTGAAGCCACCGAGGTCAAGGGCCGGCCCTGGTCGATCATCCAGGGCCTACGGCGCTCTGTGCGCCGGAGCGGCGGCGCCGCTCCGGACTGCGGGGGACGGCGGCGGGGGGCCCCGG
>NZ_JBFBDY010001052.1:0-1637 GCF_040683475.1 Kitasatospora sp. NPDC093558
ACAAGACCACCGGCGCCTTCCTCGGCGTGCGCGAGGTCCTCCTCTCCGACCTCCCGCCCGCCGGCCCAGATGGCCTCCCGCCCGCCGGCACCCCGTCCCCGGGCGCCGGTAACGGCAAGGGCTACGACTACGCCTCGGCCATCCTCACCTCGACCATCGTCGACAAGCCGGAGGCCGAGCCCGCCAGTTGACCTCCCGACTTCAGGTGGTACGAGACGTCGAAGCCTCGCACCACCTGAACAGCCGGCGGAGCTCTGAGGCAGTCACGGGGGTTGGTAACTGCTGGCTGTCGGGTGTTCATGAGTGCCCATGAGGCGATTTGGGTGTGTTGTCGGTGGTGATGGTTATGCTGCGGTGACGCGTTGGTCGAGGGCTTGTTCGCCTGGTTGGGAGCGGGCTCCGACCTGCGATGTGGTGATGAACTTGGTTCGGCTGTCCAGGGGTTGGGGGTGTTGGGGGGTTGGCCGGTCTGCGGTCGGTTGACGCGCCGTTCGTTGTTCTCGGTCCGTCGGGTGTGTCGGTTCGGGACCGGCTCAAGGGCCTCACGTCCGAGGACGAGCGGGTGTTGTTGCTCGTTGGCGCTCATCTGGGTTCGCTGGCGTCCCGGGATCTCAGGGCCCGGTGTGGCGATGGACTGGACCATTGCGCGGCCAGGTGGGCGGCTCGTAAGCGGGACTTGACCGGCGAGTGTTCGTCCCGCTGGGCGGGGTCGATCACGAAGGCGACGCATGACCAGTGGGCGCTGGCCCGGCGTGGGCAGGCCGCGCACCTGGATTCCCTGGATGCCGGGATCAGGACGATCGCGTACCGGCTGTCGCTGCCGCTCGGGGAGAAGGGCACCCGGCGCATGCCGGGCGGATACCGCTCGGCACACGAGTGGTTTCACAAGTCCCGCCGGTTGGCGATCCTCGAAGAACGCCGTGCGGTGGTGGCGGCGGACCGTGCGGCCGGTCGCGTGCACGTGGTGCGCGGTGGCCGCAAGCTGCTCAACACCCGGCACAACCTTGCCGCTGCCGGTCTGAGCGAGGCCGACTGGCGTGGGCGGTGGGAGTCGTCGCGCTGGTTCCTGTCCGCGGACGGGGAGTCCGGCAAACGCTTCGGCAACGAGACCATCCGTGTCACCCCGCAGGGCGAGGTGTCGATCAAGCTGCCCACGCCGCTCGCGGACCTGGCGAACGCGCGCAACGGCCGGTACGTCCTGGCCGCGAGGGTGGCGTTCGCGCACCGGGGCGCCGAGTGGGCCGACCGTATCGAGGCCAACCGGGCGGTGGCGTACCGCATCCACCTGGACGTGGACCGTGGACGCTGGTACCTGGACGCCTCCTGGACCCGCCCCGTTGTGAAGACCATGCCGCTGCAGGCGGCACGGGCGGCCGGGATGGTCGGGGTGGACACCAACGCCGACCACTTCGCGTGCTGGCGTCTCGACGTCCACGGCAACCCGGTCGGCGAGCCCCACCGGTTCTTCTACGACCTGACGGGTACCACCGCCCACCGCGACGCGCAGATCCGCCACGCCATCAGCCGGCTGCTGCACTGGGCCAAGCGCTGCGGCGTGAGAGCGATCGGCCTGGAGAACCTGGACTTCACCGCCGAGACCACCCGCGAGAAACACGGCCACAGGAAACGCTTCCGCC
>NZ_JBFBDY010001053.1:0-1637 GCF_040683475.1 Kitasatospora sp. NPDC093558
CGAGCTGATACCGGCCTGGCCGACCTGGAAGGCGTAGGTCGCGGGCGGGGACAGGTTGCCCGCACGGTCCTTGGACTGCACCGACAGGACGCGCCGGCCCTCGGTGGTCGGCGTGATCGACAGGGTCAGGGCGCCGGTGGCGGCGACGGTCACCGGGGTGCCGCCGTCGAGGTTGTAGACGTACGCCGTGGTGTCGTCGGTGCCCGGGGCGGGCGAGAACGTGAACGAGCCCGGCTGGTTGGCCGTGCCGTGCCACAGGCCGTCGGCCGGGTAGTCGGCCGAACTGACGAACGGCGTCCCGGGCTTGACGGTGTCGGCGATGACGTTGGTGGTCACCCAGCCGGAGCGGGACTTGCCGTCGTCGAGCATCGCCGAGATCGAGTACTGCACGCCCTCGTCCAGGCGGGCGATGCCGTAGTCCGAGGGACGGACGGTGGCGATGGCGCCGTTCGGGGTGTCACGGACGACGGTGCCCAGGTACGTGCCGCCGCGCCACAGGTCCATGTAGACCTTCAGCGGGTCGCCGTCGGGGTCGGCCGCCTGCACCTGGAACCGCGGGTTCGGGTCCGAGGTGTAGCGCGGGTTGCCCTGCTGCGAGGGCAACACCTCGACCGTCGCCGGGGTGGACGGGACGGTGTTGTACGTGATCGAGATGAACGGCGGCCAGTAGCCCTCGGCCGAGCTGAACCGCTTCCAGGAGAGGCTGCTCGACTCGTCGGCGGCCTTCAAGGCGAAGCCGTAGTCGTTGTAGCCGAACCCGGCGAAGTACCGGACCATCTCCGTGACGTCGGCCTTCGCCCAGAACGTGCCGTCCGGGGCGTAGCAGTCGTGGGAGTCACCGTCGTTGGCGACGTCCCAGGTGTCGTTCGAGGTGGCCCACTTGCGGTCGAGCGCGGGCTGGTTGCCCCAGCGGGTCCAGCTCCCGGCGCCGGGCGCGTTCCAGACCTCCCACTGCTTGGGGACGCAGGAGGAGGAGTGGTAGTTGGCGAGGTTGAGCGTGGCGCCCAGGATCTGCTTGCCGTTGAACGAGCCGCCCGGGATCGTCAGGAACGACCGCGCCACGACCTTGCCGTCGTAGCTGCCCAGCTTGAGGTCCGTCGACGCGGAGGCGTCGATGTTCTCGTTCGTCTGGACGTACGTGTCGAACGTCGTGCCGACGTTCACCACCGGGTCGATGGTGACCGGGAACTGGCGCTTCGGGTCGGCGAGGAACGCCGCATCCGGGGTGAACACCAGCTCGGTGTCGGCGCCCTGGCCGCGGACCTCCATCGTCACCGGGCCGCGGTTCAGGTGCTCCTGCGAGGCCGGGTCGACGGCGGCGTCCCACATGACGGGGGCCGGGATGGTGACGGTGACCTTGCCGGACGCCTTGTCGAGCAGCTGGATCGAACCGTCCTGCTGCGGCGCGACGTTCAGGCCGGTGGTGTCGAGCGGGATCGTCACGGTGCCGGTCTGCCCGATGGCGGAGCGGTCCTTGACGACGAGGAACTGCTCGAAACCGGTCCGGGTCGCTTCGAGGACCAGGTCCACGCCGGGGCGGGCGTCGGCATACGTCGCCTTGTTGCCCTCCAGCTTCGGCTTCGGCAGCTTGCCCAGCCAGCCGAACTTGACCTGCTGCCCACCGGAGCCGATCTTGG
>NZ_JBFBDY010001054.1:0-1636 GCF_040683475.1 Kitasatospora sp. NPDC093558
CGGTAGGAGGCGCGGCTGCGGTGGACGACGCGCGCGGCCCCCGCCGCGACCGCCCCGACCGCCCCGACCGCCCCGCCCTCGGCGCCCTCGGCGAGCGCGGTGCGCAGGCTACGGCGCAGGACCCTCGGATGCACCCCCGCCCGGTCGAAGCACTCCCGCACGCGCGCCGCTTCCCCGGCCACCGCCTCGCGCGCCGCCTCGTCGAGCCCCCTGCGGACGAGCAGGTCCGCCAGATCGGCGCGGCACAACGCCCCCAGGCCGATCAGCAGATGATCCGGCTCCACCTCGGCCGCACCGCCCGACCGCGCCTCCCGGCGCGCACGGTCCAGCACGAACAGCACGCAGTCGGCGTACCCGACACTGCCGCTCACCACGACTCCCCCGTCCCCGAACGGTCCGTACGCCCGGCTGCCTTCGGGGACGCACGGCCGGCCCCGGCGGTTTCGATCAAACCCGACGGGCTCGCCACCGCCGCCCGCCGCCCCGCGCGCTATACGTTTGACCCCGTCGTCCCCCGCCGCCCCGAGGAGATCCGCCATGGCCGACCAGACCCGCACCCACCTGCTCACGGCCATCGAGCTCGCGGCCTCCGCCCGGGCCCACGGCAACCACCCCTTCGGCGCCCTGCTGACCGACGACTCCGGCGGCGTCCTGCTCACGGCCGAGAACACCGTGCTCACGGACCACGACGTCACCGCCCACGCCGAGACCAACCTCGTCCGCCAGGCCTCCCGCCACCTGGCCCCCGCCCAGCTCGCCGGGGCCACCCTGTACTCCAGCACCGAGCCGTGCGCCATGTGCGCCGGCGCGATCTACTGGAGCGGCATCCGCCGGGTCGTCTACGCCCTCGCCGCCCCCGAACTGAACGTCATCGCCGGCGTCGACCCCGACGAGCCGGTCCTCACCCTCCCCTGCCGCGACGTCTTCGCCGCCGGCGGCAACACCGTCGAGGTCTCGGGCCCCCACCTCTTCGAAGAGGCCGCCGCCGTCCACACCGGCTACTGGGGGTAGCACCCCTGATCTAACCTCTTCACGATGAGCACCCACCACACCGCCACCGACACGCCCACCGCCGTGACCGTCCGCTGCCGTGACAACGACGCCGTCACCTTGCGGCTGTGCGACCCGTCCCGGCCCGAGGACGACCGCGTGCTCTACGCCGTCGAGGCGTCCGCGCCCGGGCTGGCCGCCCGCGTGGACGACGTGGTCGCCTGGCCGTGGGGCACGGACCTGCCGCAGTTCCTGGAGGAACTGGCCGCGGATTTCCGCGGCTGGGTCGGTCAGCGGGTGTGGCAGACCCTCGACCGCGACCTCACCGTCGGCGCCGCCTTCCGCTCCGGCGGCCACGTCGGGCTGACCTGGACCCTTCGCCCGTGGCGGTCGGCGTGCTGCGGCTGGGAGGCGTCCGTCACCACCTGGCTCGACGCCGGCGAGCAGATGTCCGCCCTCGCGGCCGACGTCCGGAGCCTCCTCACCCCGCCGGCCGGCAACCACGGCCGTTCCGCGACTCCGTTCAGCATCTGACGATCCGACCCTCCCGACACACCACACCGCGGCCGGGGCAGGCACCTGCCCCGGCCGCGGTCGTGTCCGTGTGTCGCTCGGACCGACTGGTGTTCCATCGGCGGTCAACCGT
>NZ_JBFBDY010001055.1:0-1635 GCF_040683475.1 Kitasatospora sp. NPDC093558
GACCTGCCACTCGTCGACGGGCCGCTCGGCCTCCTCGACCAGACCGGCCAGTTCGTCCGCGAGCTGCGCGGGAACGGCGTCGGGCTCGGGGCGACCCGAACGCCCGGGTTTGCGGAAGATTGCCATGCCCATCCGCTACCCGGCCGGGGCGGGTGCTAGTCGGTTCGCGGCGCCGAGTGGTCCCTCCGGGAGCGGCCGCCGAGTGGTCCCCTACGGAAGCGGCTGGGCGTGGACCGGGAGGTGCGGGGTCTGGTGGCCGCCGCTGGCGAGCATGCGGACCTCGCCGGCGTCGCTGATCTCGGCCCGGACGATGCCGCTCGCGTCCTCGTACACCGGGTGGCCGCCGGGGCCCGTCGCGCTGGTGCGCGCCACCACGACCACGTCCTGCGGGGCCTGGGTGCCGGGGGTGCCGGGGAAGGTGAGGGCGTAACGGGTGGGCTGGTTCATCACCGACCTCCTCCTGGTACCTGTGCGTCCCTGCCCGCCGGCCGGCGCCGTCTCCCGGCCCGGTGGGCGCCGGTCTATGCGGTGGCCTCGGCGGCCCTGGCGGACGCGCCGCGGACCTCGAGTTCGGCCAGCAGCCGGGCGGTCGCCTCGGTGACCGCCTCCACGGCGCGGTCGAAGGCCTCGCGGTTGTGCGCGGCCGGGGCGCGGAACCCGGACACTTTCCGGACGTACTGCAGCGCGGCGGCGTGGAAGTCGTCCTCGTCGGCGTCGAGCGTCACGGGGGGTCGCAGCGTCTTGATGTTGCGGCACATGCCCCCAGTCTCCCCCGCGGACGGCCCGCTGGCGAGCCCCTCCGACGCGCCCTTGACGTCATGAGCCCGGTGACGCCTCGCTCCGCCGGACCGCTTCACCGGCCCGTCATGATCGGCTTACGGTCCGGTCACCCGGGCGGATTAGGATGCCGGGCGAACCAATGCCCTCCTTCTCCTCCGGAGCCACCCCCTTGCCTCTCGCGCTGGTCGCCCTGGCCGTCACCGCGTTCGCCATCGGCACCACCGAGTTCGCCGCCATGGGGCTCCTCCCCCAGGTGGCGGACAGCCTGCACGTCTCCATCCCCCAGGCCGGCTGGCTGATCTCCGCCTACGCCCTCGGCGTCGTGATCGGCGCTCCCCTGCTCACCGCGCTCGCCGCCGGGCGCCCGCGCAAGGCGGTGCTGGTCGCCCTCGCCGGGATCTTCGCCACCGGCAACCTACTGTGCGCGCTCGCCCCCGACTTCTGGACCCTCGCCGCCGCCCGGCTCGTCACCGGGCTGCCGCACGGCGCGTTCTTCGGCGCGGGGGCGGTGGCCGCCGCCGAACTGGTCGCCCCCGACAAGAAGGCCCGCGCGGTCGCCGTCATGTTCTCCGGGCTGACCGTCGCGAACATCGTCGGCGTGCCCGCCGCGACCCTGCTCGGGCAGCACCTCGGCTGGCGGGCGACGATGCTCGTCGTCGTCCTGATCGCCGCCGCCGGCACGCTCGCCATCGCCCGCCTGGTGCCGCACCTGCCCTCCCCCGCGCAGTCCGGGCTCCGGCACGAACTGCGCGCCTTCCGCAGCGGGCAGCTGTGGCTGGCGCTGGCCACCGTCGTGGTCGGCTGCGGCGGCTTCTTCGCGTGCTACAGCTACATCGCGCCGCTGCTCACCGAGGT
>NZ_JBFBDY010001056.1:0-1633 GCF_040683475.1 Kitasatospora sp. NPDC093558
CGAGCGTGCCCTCGGCGATGCGCCGGGCGATCTCGTCGGCGATGCGGCGGAACGGTGGGACGAGCTGCGCGGCCAAGGTGGCGGCTCCTCGGAGAATATATTTACGGGCCCACTGAGCCTGTACTAGTTCAGACCCTACCAGCGGCGGTGGCCTGTTTGTGGCTGCTGTCCTATAACAGTGCTGCGCATCAGGGCAGTTGGCAGCGGTGAGCGTACGCCGTACATTCAGGACGCGTACAGCGTACGAAGGAGCTTTCATGAAGACTGTGCTGATCTCCGGTGCCGGTGTCGCCGGGACCTCGCTCGCCCACTGGCTGCACCGTGACGGCGTCGCGGTGACCGTCGTCGAGGCCGCGCCGGCCCTGCGGCCCGGCGGCCAGGCAGTGGACATTCGCGGCGTCGCCGTCGATGTCGTCCAGCGGATCGGGTTGTTGGAGGAGGCCCGTGCCGTCCGGACGCGGATGCGCGGGATGTCGGTACTGGACGGCGACGGGCGGGAGGTGCACCGCTCCACCGAGACGACGTTCAGCAGCGGGCGGCTCGCGAACGACGACATCGAGCTGCTGCGCGAGGACTTGGTGCGCCTCCTGCACGAACGCGCCGGCGCGGGGGTCGAGTTCGTCTTCGGGGACCGCATCACCGCGCTCGACCAGGGAGAGGACGGGGTGCGCGTCTCCTTCGAGCACGGCCGGGCCCGGACCTTCGACCTGGTCGTGGGCGCCGACGGGCTGCACTCGGGTGTGCGGCGGCTCGGGTTCGGGCCGGAGGAACGGTTCACCCGCCACCTTGGAACGCACCTGGCGGTCTTCGGCGCGGACAACTTCCTCGCCCTGGAGGACTGGCAGCTGTGGCTCCGCGACGGCGAGGCCGGCTACGGCGTCTACCCGGTGCGCGACAACACCGAGCTTCGGATCGCCTTCGGCTTCGCGGCCGAGCCGTTGGAGTTCGACCACCGGGACACCGACCGGCAGCGGCAGCTCGTCGCCGACCGGATGGGCCGACTGCGCTGGGAGACGCCGAGGCTGCTCAAGGCGCTGCGCGAGGCACCCGACTTCTACTTCGACGCGATGACGCAGGTGTGCATGGACCGGTGGTCGGACGGCAGGATCGTCCTGCTCGGCGACGCGGGCTACTGCGCGTCGCCGCTGTCCGGCCAGGGGACCAGCCTCGCGCTCGTGGGCGCCTACGTCCTGGCCGACGCCCTGCGGCGGGCGGGCGCCGACCACCGGACGGCCCTCGCCGACTACGAGCGGCGCCTGCGACCGTTCGTCGCGCTCAACCAGGCGCTCGCCACCGAGAACCCGGGCGGCCCGGCCGCCGAGGACTCCGTCGAGCGGGCCAAGAACGCGATCGCGCTCGACGGCTGACCGTCGGGCTACGGGCGGATGGTGCGGCCTGATCCGACAAGATCCACAAGACGCGTCCTATGCTTCCGGGCATGAGTCAGAACGCAACCAGCGGCCTCGCCATCCTCGACTCCGCGGCGGTGGCCGACCGGCCGGGGGCGATCGGGGAGTTCACGGCGGCCGCCCACCGGATCCTGGCGGAGCTGGTGGCGGCGGGCGCCGCACTGGGGTGGCTGGAGCCGCCGGCGCCGGACGAGGTCGCCGCCCTGGTCGACGAGGTCCTCTCC
>NZ_JBFBDY010001057.1:0-1631 GCF_040683475.1 Kitasatospora sp. NPDC093558
GCGGCGGGCGCGGGTGCCCCGGCTCGCGGCGATCCGTGCGCGGACGCCTCCTGCCCCGATGTCTTCCGCTCCGGCGTCACCTGCTCCGGCGGCTCCTGCTCTGGCATCCCGTCATCCTGCCACGCCGGGCGGGCCCGCCGACCTGCGCGCTTGCGAGCCCGAGCAAGTAAGGCTTACCTTACGCGAACAACGTTCGCATTCGGAGGTCGCCGTGCCCGAATCAGCCCTCTCCCCGTCTCCGGCCACCGCGTCAGGCACCACGACCGGCCCCGGCTCCGCCGCAGCGCCGCCCGGCCGGCGCACCTCGCTCGTCCTCGCCACCGCGTGCCTGTGCCAGCTGATGGTCACGCTCGACGCCAGCATCGTGAACATCGCGCTGCCCGCCATGGGCGGCTCCCTCGGCTTCGCCGACGGCGCGCTGCCGTGGGTGGTCAACGCCTATGCGCTCGCGTTCGGTGGCCTGCTCCTGCTCGGCGGCCGGGTCGCCGACCTCGCCGGTCACCGCCGGGCGCTGCTCGCAGGACTGGTCCTGTTCGGTGCGGCGTCGGTGCTCGGCGGGTTCGCGCAGACGCCCGCGCAGCTGATCGCCGCGCGCGCCGGACAGGGCGTCGCGAGCGCCGTCCTCGCCCCGATCAGCCTGACCCTGATCATGGTCACCTTCACCGAGGGCGCCGCCCGCGCCCGCGCACTGGGCGTCTGGTCGATGGTGACGGCGGGTGGCAGCGCGCTCGGCGTTCTGCTCGGCGGGGTGCTGACCGATCTGCTCGACTGGCGCTGGGTGTTCTTCGTGAACGCCCCGCTCGTCCTGGTGGCCGCCGCCCTCGCGACGCGCACCGTCGCCACCGCCCGTCCGCCGCGCGCCGGACGGCTCGACGTGCTCGGCGCCGTCCTCGGCACGGGGGCGATGAGCGTCCTCGTGTACGGGCTGATGGCGACCGACCGGCACCCGTGGGACTCGGCCCGGACCCTCGTCACCCTGGGGGCCGCCGCGCTGCTCGGCCTCGCGTTCGTCGGCTGGGAGGCGCGATTCGCGTCCGCGCCGATCGTGCGGCTCGGTGTGCTGCGGGTGCGGACGGCATGGGTCGCGAGCCTGATCGTCACGCTGATCGGCGCGGCGATGCTGGTCGGCTTCTACTTCTGCTCCCTGCACCTGCAGAACGTGCTGCACTACGGGCCGCTCGCGGCCGGCGCCGCGTTCCTGCCGTTCTGCGCCGGGACGATGGCGGGCAGCATGGCGGCCGGCCGGCTCGGCGCCCGCTTCGGCGGGCGGGCGACGCTCACCGGCGGGCTGGTGCTGGCCGGGCTCGGGATGCTGTGGTTCAGCGGGCTCGGCGTCTCGTCCGGGTACCTGACGGCGTTCGTCGGGCCGTCGGTGGTGGCGAGCGTCGGCGTCGGGATCTGCATGGTCGCCAACACCGCGATGGGCACCTCGGGCGTCGACCCGCGCGAGGCCGGGCTGGTCAGCGGACTGCTCAACGCCGGGCGCCAGTGCGGCGGGAGCATCGGACTCGCCGTGCTCTCCACCCTCGCCGTCGCGGCGACGCGGCACGCGGCGGCGGCCGGTGACTCCGCTCCGGCGGCGCTCGCGGCCGGCTACGACCGGGCGTTCGTCGTCACCGCCGCGCTGCTGG
>NZ_JBFBDY010001058.1:0-1628 GCF_040683475.1 Kitasatospora sp. NPDC093558
AATGACACGACTTCGGTGATGTGCTTGAGCCCCGCTACATTGTCGGCGCGGAATCACTTGACCAGTGAGCTATTACGCACTCTTTCAAGGGTGGCTGCTTCTAAGCCAACCTCCTGGTTGTCTCTGCGACTCCACATCCTTTCCCACTTAGCACACGCTTAGGGACCTTAGTCGGTGTTCTGGGCTGTTTCCCTCTCGACCATGGAGCTTATCCCCCACAGTCTCACTGCCACGCTCTCACTTACCGGCATTCGGAGTTTGGCTAAGGTCAGTAACCCGGTGAGGCCCATCGCCTATCCAGTGCTCTACCTCCGGCAAGAAACACGTGACGCTGCACCTAAATGCATTTCGGGGAGAACCAGCTATCACGGAGTTTGATTGGCCTTTCACCCCTAACCACAGGTCATCCCCCAGGTTTTCAACCCTGGTGGGTTCGGTCCTCCACACGGTCTTACCCGCGCTTCAACCTGCCCATGGCTAGATCACTCCGCTTCGGGTCTTGGGCATGCAACTCAAACGCCCTATTCGGACTCGCTTTCGCTACGGCTACCCCACACGGGTTAACCTCGCTACACACCGCAAACTCGCAGGCTCATTCTTCAAAAGGCACGCAGTCACGGCCAGCCGGCAAGCCGACTGACGACGCTCCCACGGCTTGTAGGCACACGGTTTCAGGTACTATTTCACTCCGCTCCCGCGGTACTTTTCACCATTCCCTCACGGTACTATCCGCTATCGGTCACCAGGGAATATTTAGGCTTAGCGGGTGGTCCCGCCAGATTCACACGGGATTTCTCGGGCCCCGTGCTACTTGGGTATTCTTCAAGCGAGCCGTACAGATTTCGTCTACGGGGGTCTTACCCTCTACGCCGGACCTTTCGCATGTCCTTCGACTATCCATACGGTTTCTGACTCGCCGACCGGCCGGCAGACCGATCAAGAAAAAACCCACGACCCCGAAACGGCAACCCCTGCCGGGTCTCACACCATTCCGGTTTAGCCTCATCCAGTTTCGCTCGCCACTACTCCCGGAATCACGGTTGTTTTCTCTTCCTGCGGGTACTGAGATGTTTCACTTCCCCGCGTTCCCTCCACACTGCCTATGTGTTCAGCAGCGGGTGACAGCCCATGACGACTGCCGGGTTTCCCCATTCGGACACCCCCGGATCAAAGCTCGGTTGACAGCTCCCCGGGGCCTATCGCGGCCTCCCACGTCCTTCATCGGTTCCTGGTGCCAAGGCATCCACCGTGCGCCCTTAAAAACTTGGCCACAGATGCTCGCGTCCACTGTGCAGTTCTCAAACAACGACCAGTCACACACCCTCGATGATCCGAAGACCACCTCAAGTGAGGCCGGCAACCACTGAGACAACGTTTCCGTTCCCTCAGGACCCAACAACGTGCCCGACACACCCGATACAGACTCTGTGTTCCACGCCGAAGCAGTACTAACAGGCCCTACCGAATGTGCCGAATAGTCAACGTTCCACCCATGAGCAACCGTGCAGGACACTCGCCTGCAACCGGCATATTTGCTCCTTAGAAAGGAGGTGATCCAGCCGCACCTTCCGGTACGGCTACCTTGTTACGACTTCGTCCCAATCGCTGGTCCCACCTTCGACGGCTCC
>NZ_JBFBDY010001059.1:0-1628 GCF_040683475.1 Kitasatospora sp. NPDC093558
GACCCGCTCGCGCGGAGCCGTCGGCACGAGTGCGGACAACGCCGCCGCCGAGGCGTTCAACGCGTCCATGAAGCGGGAGACCCTCCAGGGCGCGAAACGCTGGCCCGGAGTCCGCGCGGCCCGCCTCGCCGTCTTTCGCTGGATCAACCGTTACAACACCTGGAGAAGGCACTCGGCTCTCGACCATATGAGCCCGATCGCTTACGAGCAGAGGTCAGTTACGCTGACCGCCGCCGCATAACATCCGAAGACACGTGACGTTTGCCGGGGGGCCGACCCCGTTGGCATCCCTCGGTCCCACGATGAGTACGAGCGAGAGGGGAGACTGCGACTGTGAAAGACGACGCTTACTGCAAGATCTACGTCGATCTCGAGAGCACGGTGCAGGTCAAGAACGGTCTGCAGGACCTGCTGGGGATCAACTTCTCGGTCACGTCCGCCGAGGCCCTGGTGGGTGACATCCCGGTGGGCATCTACGTGATGAGGCACAAACCGCTCCATCGACGCCAGGCCGACGACTTCCTGACCTGGCGCGTGACCATCGACATCGAGCCGGATGACCGCAGCGCCGCCACGGACGAGTTGGTCATCACGGTCCTTGAGCACTTCTGGTTGCACAGCGTCTCTGCCGTCGCCGCCTGCGACTACGAGGACGATCTGCCCTTCCAGGGCACCCGGATCCTCCAGCGAGACGAGCCGCAGTAGCGGCCCGTCGGCGCAGCCCTGACGCGCCCGCGCACCGGGGCCAACCCGTCAGTCGGAGGCTCCTTCGACCAGGGCCGCAAGCGGCTCACCCGGACTGGGCGAAGCCACATGACCCCGATCGCCTACGATCAGAGACCAGTTACGCTGGCCACGGCCGCACAGCACCCGGTGTCCACGTTCCCGGGGGAAGCCCCGACCTCGGCGAACGCGGCCGAGGTGTATTGCGGGCCCCTGTCGCTGTGGAAGATCACCCCAGTGACATCCCCGCCCCGGGCTGCGACAGCGGCCTCCGGCGCGTGGACGGCCAACTCGGCGCGCATGTGCGGAGCCATCGACCAACCGACGACCCGGCGCGAGCACATGTCGATCACGGAGGTGAGGCAGAGCCAGCTGCCGCCGACCTGGATATAGGTGATGTCGCCGCACCAACGTTTATCGGGCGCGGCGGCGGTGAAGTCGCGGCCTATCAGGTCCGGGGCGCGCGGCGCGACGGGGTCGGGGACCGTGGTGCGCTTGCGGCGCCGCAGATGGCGGCCGACGATGCCGTGCTCGCGCATCAGCCGGGTCACCCGCCTGCGGTTGACCGTGTGCCCGAAGCCGCGTAGTTCGGCGTGCACCCGCCGGGCTCCGCAGGTCTCCTTGTGCTCGCCGTGGATCTCGCGGATCCCGGCCACCAAGGCGTCCTCCTCACTGCGGCGCTCGGCGCGGGCCTCGGCGCCGGCCTGCCACCGGCAGTAGCCGGAGCGGGAGACCTCCATCACCCGGCACAGCCGCTTCACGCCGAACTCGCCGGCGTGGGCGGAGATGAAGTCCCAGCGGCGGGGCGTCACTTCATCTCCTTGGCAAAATGGGCGGCTGCCCGGCGCAGGATCTCGCGCTCCAGCTGCCACTCCGTCTCCGCCTTCGCAGACGCGCGTTCTCCG
>NZ_JBFBDY010001060.1:0-1628 GCF_040683475.1 Kitasatospora sp. NPDC093558
CGGCGCCATCTGCGGGTCGCGGCGGGCGGAGGCGTAGAGGGCGAGGAAGGAGAGCAGGTAGACGCTGCTGGTGGCCACCCCGATGCGAGTGAGGCCGAGCCGGGGCACGCCCCACGTGCCGTGGATGAGAATCCAGTTGAGTGCGGCGTTGACGGCGATCGAGGCGATGGTGATCCGCAGGAGGGCTCGCGGGCGTCGCATGCCGACGGTGAACGCCGCGCCCTGACCCGTGCCCGGGCGGGCCGGCCCGACGTGGTCAGCCCGCCCGGTGGGCGTGGACGCCCTGGCCGCTCTTGCGGCCGAGGTGGCCGGCCTCGACCATCCGGGAGAGCAGCGGCGGGGGCGCGTAGAGCGGCTCCTTGTACTCGTCGTACAGGGCGCGGGCGATCGCCTCGACGGTGTCCAGGCCGATGAGGTCGGCGAGTTGGAGCGGGCCCATGGGGTGGGCGCAGCCGTGGACCATGCCCGCGTCGATGTCCTCGGGGGTGGCGTGCCCGGCTTCGGCCATCCGGATCGCAGCGAGCAGGTAGGGCACGAGCAGGGCGTTGACGACGAATCCGGCGCGGTCGCGGGAGCGGATGACGTGCTTGCCGAGGGTGTCTCGCGCGAAGGTCTCCACCCGTTCCAGCACCGCTTGGTGGGTGTGCAGCGACGACACCAGCTCGACGAGGGGCATGACGGGCGCCGGGTTGAAGAAGTGCAGGCCCAGGACGTGCGAGGCGCGGCCGGTGGTGATGCCGAGCCGGGTGACCGGGATGGCCGAGGTGTTGGTGGCCAGCACGGCGTTCTCGTCGGCCAGGACTTTGTCCAGGGTGGCGAGCACGTCGTGCTTGACGGCCTCGTTCTCGACGACCGCCTCGACCACGAGCTGACGGTCCGCCAGGGCCTCCAGGTCGTCGGCGAACAGCAGGTGCGCCCAGGTGTCCTCGCGGTCGGTCGGGTCGATGTGCCCGCGGTCGACGGCGCGGTGCAGGGAGCGGTCGATGCGGCCGCGGGCGGCCCGCAGCGCGGCGGGGTCCTTCTCGCAGACGATGGTGTCCAGGCCGGCGCGGGCGAAGACCTCGGCGATGCCGGAGCCCATCTGCCCGGCGCCGACGACGGCGACCCGTCGGATCTCGTTCATGGCACTGCCTCCGTGCTGGGGCGGCTCAGGCCGCGGTGCGGACTCGGACCAGGTGGCGGGTGTACGCCTCGGTGGTGAGGAAGGCGGGGAGCTCGTTGCCGAGGGCGGTCTCCTCCAGGATCCGGACGGCGTTGTCGACGAGTTTGGGGTCGGCGCCCTCGGCGCCCTCGGCGAGCAGCGCGGACCGCTCCCGGTCGATGTGCCGTCGCACGAGGTCCGCGGTGGCGAGCGAGCCGCCGGCGAGCCGGGTGCAGTGGTGCTGCCACTGCCAGAGCTGGCAGCGGGCGATCTCGGCGGTGGCGACGTCCTCCAACAGCCCGAAGACGGCGACGGCGCCCGCGCCGCCGAGCCAGGCGGTGAGGTAGCGCAGGGTCACGGCGACGTTGGCGCGCAGGCCCTGTTCGGTCGGCAGCCCGGCGGTGAGCCGGTGCACGGCCAGCAGGTCGGTGGCGGTGACCTCGGCGTCCTCGCGGGTGCGGTCGAGCTGGTTGGGGCGGTCGTCGAG
>NZ_JBFBDY010001061.1:0-1627 GCF_040683475.1 Kitasatospora sp. NPDC093558
CCCGCGCCCACCGCGAGCCCGCGTCCTGAGCGCCACCACGGCCGGCGTGGTCCGCGTCCGGGGCCGCCCGTGGGCGGTCCTGCCTGTCCCGGCGGCCCGGACGGGGGCGGCGGGACGGACGGCGGGCCGGCCGCGCCGCCGCCCGAAAGGGGGCCGGACGGGGGGCCGAGGGGCGGGCCGGAGGGAGGGGGCTGGGAACTCATGGCGGCTCCGTTTCGTAGGCGGCCGGCGCAGAGGGCCGGCGGGGAACGCTTCTGCCGCTGGGTTCCATTTCTCCCCCCGTGCCCCGGATGCCGCAACAGCGGGCGCGCGCACCGTCGCCGCGCGTGCCCGCGCCGCTTCGGCCAGGCTGGAAGCCGTCGGGCAGGTCCGGAGCCGTCCGCCACACCGCAGGAAGCCGACGCACCAAGCCAAGACGTACACACCAGGACGCACCACACCAAGACGCACCACACCAGGAGGCGCCATGCAGCAGGCCGCGACCGCCCCCGCCGGAGCGCCCGGCGCCGTGCGCGGCTGGCTGGACGCGCTCGCCGTCGTGCTGGCCGGCCTCGCCGCGATGGCGGCAGTGGCCGCGCTGGGCCTCTGGCTGGCCGGCGCGGACGACCTGCCGGACGGCGGGTTCCCGTCCGTGCTCGCCGCGACGGTGGCGCTGGCCGTCGGCGGATCCGTCCAACTGGATGGCGGAGCCGGTCAGTTCGCGGCGGTGGACGCGGGGATCGCGGCGATGCCGCTGTCCGTCGGCCTGGCCGGCGCGGTGGTGATGGCCGAGGTGTTCCTGCGTCAACTGCGGTTCCGCGCGGTGACGGGCGGCGACGAGCTGCTCGGCCGGATCGCGCGGACGGTGGTGCTCTGGGTGCTCGCGCTCGTGCTGCTCACGCTCGGCGCCTCGCACACCTTCACCGTCCCGCTCGGCGGCGGCATCGAGCAGGCCATCGGCAACGCGCTCGGCCTGACCCCCGAGGTGGGCTTCCACGCGGACGGGCCGACCACGGTCGGGATCGGGCTGGCGTGGCTGCTCGTGGTGCTCGCGGGCACGTTCGCGGTGTCCCGGCGGGCGCCGCTGCCGCGCGCGCTGCTGCCCTACCAACAGGCCGTGCGCCCGGCCGCGTTCGCGCTCTGGACGGTGCTGCTCGGGTACGTCGCGATCGGCGCGGTGGCAGGCGTGGTGACCGCGCTCGTGCACGGCAACGCGCGGCAGACGATGGCCGTCGTGGTGCTCGCCCTGCCCAACCTCGCGTGGCTGGCGTTCGGCGTCGGGCTCGGCGCCGAGTGGCACGGCCGGCTCTCCGGGGCGCTCGGCCTGCCGGTGCCCAAGCCGCTCTCCGACGTGCTGCGCGCGCCGGAGGGCCACCAGGCCACGGTGAGCCTCGGCACCCTCGCCGACCAGGACGCGCGCAGCTGGTGGCTGCTGCCGATCGCCGCCGTCCTGCTGCTCGCGGCCGGCTTCCTCGCGGCCTACCGCTCGCCGAGGAGCGTCCCGTTCTGGCGGCACGCCGTTCGGCTGGCGCTGGCCACGGCGGTGGCGGTGGCCCTGATCGGCGCGTGGACCCGGGTGGACGCCGACTACGGACTGTCCGTGCTCGGCGTCGGCGTGGGCGATGGCGGGCTCGGCGGCCTCCTGGGC
>NZ_JBFBDY010001062.1:0-1627 GCF_040683475.1 Kitasatospora sp. NPDC093558
GTCCGACCATCAAGCTGCTGCCGGACTTCCCGCTGCCGTCCCTGCAGCGCGCCATCGAGATGCACGCGGAGGGGGCGAGCTGGGTGTGGCCGGAGGGCCGCTGCCCGATCGTGGGCATCTCGCTGATCACCCGTGGGCTGCCCGACGAGCAGGCGCGCCAGGAGATCGCCGCCATCCAGGAGGCCACCGGCCTGCCGACCACGGACGTGGTCCGCTACGGCGCCGCACCGCTGCTGGACGCGATCCTCGCCGGCCCGACCGCCTGACCCCCGACCGAAACAGCACGCAGCCGATGAGAAGGAGAAAGTGACGTGTCCCAGACCCTGACACGGGAACACACCGCCGTCGAGATTGCCCGCGTGGCCGGCAACATCGGCGCCGAGATCAAGGGCGTCGACGCCGCGGCGGACCTGTCGCAGGAGGTCGTCGCCGAACTGCGCCAGGCCCTGCTGACCCACAAGGTGATCTTCCTGCGGAACCAGTCCCTCGACTACGACCAACTCGTCAGGTTCGGCCGCCGCCTGGGCACCCTCACCCTCGGCCACCCGATCTACGGCGGCCCCGAGGGCTACCCACTGCTGCGGGAGATGGACTCCATGGGCGAGGGGACCCGCGCCAACTACTGGCACGCCGACTTCACCTACATGCAGAACCCGCCGGCGTTCGCGATCCTGCACAACACCATCTGCCCCGAGGTCGGCGGCGACACCATGTGGGCCAACGCCGCCCTGGCCTACCGCAACCTGCCCGACGGGCTGCGCACCCTCGCCGAGAGCCTGCGGGTCATCCACAGCAACGACTCCGACTTCACCGATGCCACCTACGACGGCGACGTGCGCAACAACTACCTGAAGAACGTGTTCACCGCCGAGCACCCGGCGGTGCGCGTGCACCCGGAGACCGGCGAGCGGGCACTGATGCTCGGCGGCTTCGCCCGACGGGTCGTCGGCTACTCCCCGCAGGCCGGCCGGGACGTCCTGCGCACCCTCACCGAGTACGCCACCCTCCCGGAGCACACCGTGCGATGGCGTTGGCACAAGGGCGACCTGGTCATCTGGGACAACCAGGCGACCCTGCACTACGCCATCAAGGACTACACCGAGCACCGTCGCGGCGAGCGCGTCACCGTTGCCGGCCAGACGACGCTCGGCGTGGACGGCCGCCCCGGCGAGGCCATTATTGGCAACACCGCCGAATTCGGGACCGGCGGCACCACCGCCATGTGATCCCCTCCCCGCACGAAGCGTTCCGGCCTGGCGGCACGACGGCGCCAGGCCGCAACGCTTCGGCCCCGGATCGGCAACGCACTGACGGCTCCTGACCGACACGCCGACTCACCGCCCGGATGAATGAGGCCGATCCGCCAGCCTGCGTCCGCTGCTGCCGGAACAATGTCGATCGCCTTCATTCAAGAGCCTCAGGAGTTCACCATGCAGATCAGGCTGATGCGGGAGGACGACCTCCACTCCGCGGAACGCGCCTCGGCGGCGACGTTCCTCGACGCCGACCGGCTCAACAGGAGGGCCGTCGAACCGGAGGTCCCAGCAGCGGCGAATGGCGGAGACCCTCACCGAGGCGATCGGCCAGCAGGTGCAGATCATCGCCGAGATCGACCACGAAGACTGGC
>NZ_JBFBDY010001063.1:0-1626 GCF_040683475.1 Kitasatospora sp. NPDC093558
ACCCCCGGCCCCCGGCCTCGTGGTGGGCCGTGGGGGTGGCGGGCCGCCTGGGCCAGGCCCGGTTCCGGGGCCGCCACCCCGAACCCGCCGCGCGGCCCGCCGGCGCGCGGCCGGTCGCCGCAGTGGCCCGGCTGTTCCCGCTGCTGGACGACGACGACCCAAGGGGGAAGTGAGCGCTCCTGGTTGCGTAGCGGAGAGGTCAACTCCGCTCCACGTCAGTGGGGTTGATTCGCGTGAAAATCATCTATCTAACTCGTTCGAGGTAACTAGCCTTCTCATCCACATTTTTGCCAGCCCATGGGGGAACATCGGCATGTCCGCGCCCGGACCGGGGATCCCGAACGAGAGGTCCCGGACGGGCGGCACCACCTACGGCCTTTGGACTGCCCGTGACCACCTCCGCCCCCGTGTGGGACTGCCCCTTCAACCACACCGACGGCCTGGAGTTCGACCCCCTCCTCAAACGGCTGCTCACCGAGGCCCCGGTCGCCCGGATCCGGCTGCCGCACGGCGAGGGCGAGGCCTGGCTGGCCACCCGCTACGAGGACGTCCGGGTCGTCACCACCGACCGCCGGTTCAGCCGCGCCGCCGGCATCGGACGGGACCTGCCCCGCATGACGCCCGCCCCGATCGCCCAGGCCGAGGCGATCAACCTGATGGACCCGCCCGGCCACAACCGGCTGCGCCGCCTCGTCGCCCAGGGCTTCACCAACCGCCAGGTCGAGCGGATGCGGGCGCACACCCAGCGGATCGTCGACGGGTACCTCGACGAGCTTGCCGAACACGGCGCCCCCGCCGACCTCGTGCACTTCCTGTCCTCCCGGCTTCCGCTCACCACCATCTGCGAGATGCTCGACATCCCCGAGCAGGACCGCGCCGAACTGCGCGGCCACGCCGTCGCGATGATGGCCATGAGCCCGGACGGCCGCGAGGCCCAGGAGCGCGCCAAGGCCGCCCTGCGCGCGTACTTCACCGAGCTGACCGCCGCCCGCCGCCGCGCCCCCGGCGAGGACCTGATCAGCGCCCTCGCGACCGCCCGCGACGGCGACGAACTGCTGGACGACGACGAGCTGGCCGTCATGGCGATGGTGCTCCTGGTCACCGGCCACGACACCAGCACCTACCAGCTCAGCAACATCACCTACACCCTGCTCACCCACCCCGAGCAGCTCGCCAAGCTCCGCACCCAGCCCGACCTCCTGCCCCGCGCGCTGGAGGAGCTGCTGCGCTTCATCCCGTTCCGCCAAGGCGTCGGCATCGCCCGGGTCGCCACCGAGGACGTCGAGCTCGGCGGCGTGCTCATCCGGGCCGGCGAGCCCGTGCACGTCTCCTACCTCGCCGCCAACCGCGACCCGGCCGCCTACGAGCGGCCCGACGAGCTCGACCTCGACCGCGGCGCGCCCACCCACATGACCTTCGGGTACGGCCAGCACCACTGCCTCGGCGCCCACCTGGCCCGCATGGAGCTCCAGGTGGCCATCGGCACGCTGCTGCGGCGCTTCCCCGGACTGCGCCTGGCCGTGCCGCCGGCCGAGCTCGACTGGCACACGGGATCCATCTGGCGCTACCCGCGGGCCCTGCCGATCGCCTGGTGAACCGCCGGTGGTGACCGGCCGGGGGTGACCC
>NZ_JBFBDY010001064.1:0-1625 GCF_040683475.1 Kitasatospora sp. NPDC093558
GGCCGGGGTGGGGGCGGCGTCCATGATGCACGATGATCCGGGCAGGTCAGCACGGCCGGAGGAAAGCCGGAGAAAACCCGGGACGGCGGGAACCAGCGGCCCTGCCGGGACGACTACCTGGGGTTCGGCTCGCGGCGGTGCGCTCCGTTCCGCCACCCGCGAGCGGACGTCGTACGTCTCACGAAGCCGAAGCAGCGGGGCGCACCCTCCGCATCCGAACCGGCCGTAGCGGCTTCGGACGCACCCGTCCCGCCACTGGCCGGCTCCCTTCGCCACCCGGTCCCCGCAGCTTGGCGTGACATATCCCACCGCGACGGTCGGGCGCATCACCTCGCTGTAGAGGACCTTCCAGCCGATGGCCCTCGTCAGGCTCTCCAACCGTCAAGGTTCTTCGGGTTGTTCGAGACCGCCGGCCGGAAGGCAGCCGGGCGGAATCGATAGTAGGCCCGGTGCTTTTCCGGACGCGGCCCAGCGGACCGGGCGTAAGGAAATGGTCACAGGTGATCTCCGGAACCGGTGGTCGGGGTGACGATGCCTTCGGGGAAGGAGCATCGCCGTCGTCACAATTCGGTAATCGCCTCGCTTCTTCATGCCGCGCGGGCGGCCGAGTAGCTTCTCGTATTGCTCAGCCGAATCCATTTCAATTCGCCTGTCCCGGGCGGTCGCTGACGCGCAGTGGCCCGGTCGGGCGGCGACAAGGAGGCATCGTGGCAAGCGTTCGCCCCCGGAAGCGCGTGATCGCGCTTCTGGCAGTCCTCACCCTGTCCGCCCTGGGCACCTTCACCACCACGGCCCAGGCCGACGGCCCCGGGGAGGGGCCGGGCTCCGGGCCCCAGAGCGGTGACGGCCCCACCGGATCCTCGTTCTTCATCGGAAACTGCATCACCGCCAACCACATGACGGTGGCCCCTGATGTGATCCCGTTCTGCGGTGTCGCGAGGGCGGCCTACAACGCGACCGGGGACGTGCTCACGCGCCACGCGAGGTTCGTCGGCAACGACATCCGCGTCATGGGCGGAACCCTGCGCATCTCCGGCGGGATCTGGGAGGGCAACCGGATCATCGCGGACAAGATCGTCATCCAGGGCAACGCCATTTTCGTGGGCAACAACCGGTTCATCGGCAATGTCTACGTCGAGGACATCGACTCGATCGCGAACGAACTGGATGACCTGCAGGCCTGCACCGACCACTTCCTGTCGGACTACGTCGCGACCGAACACGACGGAGAAAGCGCACTCCATCCGCGGGAGACCGGGATCCACACCTACAACATCGCCGCAGCGAGCCGGATCCCGGTGCACGACAGCTTCGACTACCTCCACAAACGCTGCGGAGAGCTGCTGAAGGAGAACGACTACAGCTACTTCAGCGCGGTCGCGACCGCGCGACACCCGCGCGCCAACCTCACCTCGAACCCGGTCATCCGGTACGACGACCTGCAGGCGATGTCGCGCGAACTCAAGAGCTGCCGCGGCAAGATGAGGGCGGCGAAGAACCGCTCCGGCGCAGGCCCGGCGCTGCGGACGCTGCTCAACTGCTCGAACGCGGTCGTGCTCGACGAACTGTGAGGCCGGTACGGGCCGGTACGGCGGATCGCCCGTGCCGCCGTACCCGGGCGTCAC
>NZ_JBFBDY010001065.1:0-1622 GCF_040683475.1 Kitasatospora sp. NPDC093558
CCGCGGGCCGAGCGGCTGCGGGCGGTGCTGGCGGCGGGGCGGTAGGAACCGCGGGCCGCGCTGGGGCCGGGTGCGACCCGGTGTGGCCTCCCGACCCCCGTGCCTGGGGTCGGGCGGCGGGTGCTCAGGCCTTGCCGAGCACCTGGCGCTGGTGGCCGAGGCCGTCGATCTCGATCTCGACGACGTCGCCCGGGGCGAGGAACGGCGCACCCGGGTGGCCCAGGGTGACGCCCGCCGGGGTGCCGGTGACGATCACGTCGCCGGGCTCCAGGGTCATGAAGTGGCTTACGTAACGGACGAGTTCGAGCACCGGGAAGATCATGTGCGCGGTGTTGCCGTCCTGCCGCAGGTCGCCGTTGACCCAGAGCCGCAGCGGCAGCCGCTGGGGGTCGGCCACCTCGTCGGCGGTGACCAGCCACGGGCCGAGCGGGGTGAACGTCTCCGCCGACTTGCCCTTGGCCCACTGGCCGCCGCGCTCCAGCTGGAACGCCCGCTCGGTGACGTCGTTGGCGATCGCGTAGCCGGCGATCACCTCGGCCGCCTCGGCGTGGCCGGCCAGGTAGCTCGCCGGGCGGCCGATCACGATGGCCAGTTCGGCCTCGTAGTCGGTCTTGTCGCCGCCGCGCGGCACCAGCACCTCGTCGTACGGGCCGACCACGGTCGAGCTCGGCTTGAGGAAGATCACCGGCTCGGCCGGGATCGCGGCCCCGGCCTCTTGCGCGTGGTCGCGGTAGTTGAGGCCGATCCCGACCACCTTGCCCGGCCGCGCCACCGGGGCGCCGACGCGCTGCCCGGCGAGGTCGACCACGGGCAGCAGGCCCGCGGCCACGTCCTGGGCCAGCGCGGCCAAGTCCAGTCCGGCCAGGAAGGGCCCGTCGATGTCCCGGGCCCGGCCGGAGAGGTCGTAACCGGTGCCGTCCTGACCCAGCACGACCGGGCGCTCGGCGCCCGGGGGTCCGACACGGAGGAGCTTCATCGATCCGTCACCACCATTTCGTCGCAGGTCACCGGGCCGGCCGCACACCGGACCCGAGTCTGGCAACGAGGTATATCAACGGCGCCACGGGCGAACCAGACGGTCCTCGTGGGCGAATTCCTATCAATTCCTACAGCCGGAGGAACGGCCGAATCGGCGTCCCGCACGGTTGACACCCCCGCCGACCAGCACCGGGACCGGACGCCGCTACGCCCCCTTCATCGTCCCCTCTGCGTGCCCGGGGCGCCTGGGCTCTTCTGCGGGTCGCCGGCGAGCAGGCCGTCGAGGGTCAGGTTCCGTGGCACGCCCGCGCCCTCGGTGGCGAGCTCGGCCTCCCAGCGGTCGAGGTCGCGCAGCACGTCGGCCCGAGCGTCCGGGGCGGCGGCGAGGGCCGGGACGAGCTCGCGCAGCAGGGCGACGGCGGCGCCCCGGCTGCCGTCGCGGACGAGCCAGATCGCCAGGTCGTGGCAGGTGCGCAGGGTGCGCAGGTCGGCCGGGCCGCAGATCCGGGCGAGGTCGCGGATGATCCCGGGCAGCATCGCGACGGCCTCCCCGGGGGCGCCGCCCGCGCCGAGCCGCCAGGCCTGGTCGGTCCTCGTCGCCCGCATCCGTTCGCTGCTGCGGCGGGCGACGTACGCGCCACAGC
>NZ_JBFBDY010001066.1:0-1621 GCF_040683475.1 Kitasatospora sp. NPDC093558
GTGCCTGCGACATGGCGGACCGCGAGTCCGTGGCCGCCTTGATCGACACGATCCCCGGTCTCTCCACTGTCGTCCATGCCGCCGGTGTCGGTGACAACGGTCTGGTCGGTGCGCTCACCCCCACCCGGATGGATGCGGTCCTGGCTCCGAAGGCCGATGGCGCATGGTTCCTGCACGAGCTGACCAGCCACCTCGACCTGACCGCCTTCGTCCTCTTCTCCTCCGCCGGCGGTCTGGTGCTGACCGCGGGTCAGGGCAACTACGCCGCCGCGAACGTCTTCCTCGACGCTCTCGCCGCCCACCGCCACGCCGCGGGCCTGCCCGCGACCTCCATGGCCTACGGCCTCTGGGACGTCGGCGCCGGCCTTGGCGAGCACCTCCTGGAGCTCAACCGCAACCGCATGGCCGCCCAGGGCGTCCCGCCGCTCACCCGCGAGGCCGGGCTGGCGCTGTTCGCCGCCGGGCTGCGCAGCGAGCGGGCCACCGTCGTCCCGATCAGGGTCGACGCCGCCGCCCTGCGCGCCCGCACCGACGAGGTCCCGCCGCTCCTGCGCGCCCTCGTCCCGGCGGCCCGCCGTACGGCGGCCCACGCCCCGCTCCCGGCCGCTCCGGCCGGCGCCCTCGCCGCCCGGCTCGCCGGGCTGACGGAGGCGGAGCAGCGGCGGACCGTCCTCGACCTGGTCCGGGCCAGGGTGGCCGGGCTACTCGGCCACGAGTCGGGCGAGGCGATCGAGCCGGACCGCGCGTTCCAGGAGCTCGGCTTCGACTCCCTCGCCGCGACCGACCTGCGCAACCGCCTCAACAAGCGCACCGGCCTGCGCCTGCCCGCCACGCTCGCCTTCGACTTCCCCAATGCGAGGGCCGTCGCGGAGCACCTCCTCGACCTGGCCGGCGCAGGCACGGACGCGACGCCGGCCACCGGCACCGGCGTCCGCCCGCACACCTCCGACGAGCCGATCGCGATCGTCGGCATGGCCTGCCGCTACCCCGGCGGTGCCGCCACGCCCGAGGAGCTGTGGCGGCTGCTGGCGGACGGCGTTGACACCGTCACCGGACTGCCGACCGACCGCGGCTGGGACATCGAGCACCTCTACGACCCCGAGCCCGGCAAGGAGGGCCACACCTACACCCGGCACGGCAGCTTCCTGCACGACGCCGGCGACTTCGACCCCGGCTTCTTCGGGATCTCCCCGCGCGAGGCCCTCTACATGGACCCGCAGCAGCGGCTCCTCCTGGAGACCTCGTGGGAGGCGCTGGAGCGGGCCGGCATCGATCCGCTGTCGCTGCGCGGCAGCCGGACGGGCGTCTTCGCGGGCGTGATGTACCACGACTACGCGCTCAACACGAACCCCTCCGGCACCAGCGGCGGCAGCGTCGTCTCCGGCCGGGTGTCCTACACGCTGGGCCTGGAGGGCCCGGCGGTGACCGTCGACACGGCCTGCTCCTCCTCCCTCGTCGCCCTGCACCTCGCGGTCCAGGCGCTGCGCAGCGGCGAGTGCACGCTGGCGCTCGCCGGCGGCGCGACGGTGATGTCGACGCCGGGCATGTTCATCGAGTTCTCCCGGCAGCGGGGGCTGTCGGCGGACGGCCGCTGCAAGGCGTTCGCCGGCGCGGCGGATGG
>NZ_JBFBDY010001067.1:0-1620 GCF_040683475.1 Kitasatospora sp. NPDC093558
GTCCGGCGCACCGGACCGCCGTGGCTGCCCTCCGGGGCCGAACGGTGCAGGTGGTCGATCTCGAGGCGCAGCGCCATCCCCTTGAAGTCGAGGTCACCCTCGATGTCCCAGACGTCCTCGAACACGAGCGTGGACGGCGCGATCCAGAAGGTGAAGTTCTGCGCCGGCTCGACCGGATGCACCCAGCGCACGATGTAGTCGAGGTCCAGCAGCAGGCGTGGCAGCGGGTTGTCGGGGGATGCGCTCGGCTGCACGCAGATTCCGTGGACGGTGACGTCGTGCCACCCCATCGCTTCGAAGTCGGCGTCGCTCCACGTGCTCTTCGTCAGCCCGGATTCCGGGTGGGTCCCTGCGTTCATGGCGGCATCCCACCAGACCGGGGATGCGGGCGTCAGGCGGCTTTTCGGTGCGTCCGGCGTGCGCCGGTTGCGCTCTGCCCGTGGCGAATCTGCGGCGGGCAGATAAATCGCATCGGAGGGGCTCCGGCGGTCGAGAGTGGAAGGCGACAGCATCCCTGCTTCTTCGAGTGCTTCGAGGAGACCCGATGACTCCACTCGGTACCCTTCCGCCCCGCGCGGCGGAGGGCGACACCCCGCCCAGTCCGTTCGACGACCACCTCGCCGCGCAGTTGCTCGCCCAGCGGATCGTCCTGCTGGGCACGCAGGTCGACGACGTGTCGGCCAACCGCGTCTGTGCGCAGCTGTTGCTGCTCTCGGCGGAGGACCCGCGCACCGACATCTGCCTGTACATCAACAGCCCGGGCGGGTCGGTCACCGCGGGGCTCGCCATCTACGACACCATGCGGCTCATCCCGAACGACGTCTCGACGCTGGCGATGGGGTTCGCCGCCAGCATGGGGCAGTTCCTGCTCGCCGTGGGGGCGCCCGGCAAACGGTTCGCGCTGCCGAACGCGCGGATCATGATGCACCAGCCGTCGGCGGGCATCGGGGGCTCCACCGCGGACATCGAGATCCAGGCGGAGAACCTCCTGTTCACCAAGAGGGCCATCGAGCGGATCACCGCCGAGCACACCGGGCAGAGCGAGGAGACGATCGCGCGCGACGGCGACCGGGACCGCTGGTTCACGGCCGAACAGGCCAGGGAGTACGGGATCGTGGACCGGGTGGTGGAGTCGCTCGCCGACATCCGCCCGGCCTCGTCGCGCCGACGGATGGGGCTGTGACATGGGGTCGTACACGGTTCCGTACGTGATCGAGCGCACCGCGCAGGGCGAGCGGTCCTACGACGTCTTCAGCCGGCTGCTGAACGAGCGGATCATCTTCCTCGGCACCGAGATCGACGACGGCGTCGCCAACGTGGTCATCGCGCAACTCCTGCACCTGGAGTCGGAGAGCCCCGAGCGCGAGATCTCGATCTACCTCAACTCGCCCGGCGGGATGTTCACTTCGCTGATGGCGATCTACGACACGATGACGTTCGTGCAGGCGCCGATCTCCACGTTCTGCGTCGGCCAGGCGGCGTCGACGGCGGCGGTGCTGCTGGCCGGCGGGGATCCCGGGCGGCGGTTCGTGCTCCAGCACGCGCGGGTGCTGCTGGGCCTGCCGGCCAGCGGTGGACGGCAGGGGACGGTCTCCGACCTCAGCCTCGCGGCGAAGGAGA
>NZ_JBFBDY010001068.1:0-1619 GCF_040683475.1 Kitasatospora sp. NPDC093558
GATCGAACTCCTCACCGCAGGCGACCATCTGGTCCAGCAGCACCTCCAGGTCGGCAGGCGTCAGTTCGCCTCGACCGGTCGGGGAGTTCAGCAGCGGCGAGAAGCCGACACTGTGGAAACCGAGCTGGAGGAAGGCGTCCAGGGTCTCCCGCAGGGCGAGGTTGTGCGGGGTCACCGTCACCCGTGCGGAGACCTGCATCCGGCGCTGAGCTGCCAGCAGCGGGGCCAGATTGGCGGTCGCCCTCCGGAAGCTGCCCTGTCCGCCCCGGTACGGGCGCAGCGCGTCGTGCACCTCCTGGGTGCCGTCCAGGCTCACCGTCACCGCGAAGCCGTGCTGCTCGAAAAATTCGGCGTCCGCGGCCGTCACCCGGGTGCCGTTGGTGGTGATCGAGAAGGTGACCCGGACGTCGCGCACCACCGCGAGGCGGGCCGCGTGCTCGGTGGCAACCTGCACGACGGGCCGGTGAAGCAGGGGCTGGCCGCCGAGGTAGGCGAGGTTCACCCGCTCGCCCGGTGCGGCTGCGCCGAGGAGCAGTTCCACCGCCGCGAGCGCGGTCTCAGCCGACATGCTGGTGGGCGCTCCGCCGAAGCTGCCCTGCTGGGCGTAGCAGTAGGTGCAGCCGAGGTTGCACTTCTGCGCCACCGAGAGGGACAGCGCGCGGACCGGCGGTTCGGCGGGCGGCCGGTCGTCGATCAGCTGCGGGGCGTCCAGCCCCAGTTCGGACATCAGCCGGGAGAGCGCGGGGCCGTCCCCGGCGTGCCGGGCGTGGTCAAGGGCCCGGTGGCTGTCCGCGTCGAGGTCGAACAGGCGGCTGCCGTTGACCACCAGGGCGTGCCGGCCGACCTCGGTGCGCAGCAGGTGGAGGTCGGGGCTGACGGGGGCGGACAGCTCGAACAGCTCGCGGGCGGGTCCGCGGGTCGCGGATTCGGTGGAGGTGGAGGTGGAGGAAGGATTCATCGCAGGGGCCTCGTCGGGGATGATCCGGGTGGTCGGCGGCGGTCCGGGTGGTCCGCGGCGGTCAGCGGTGGTGATCCGGGAAGTCCCGGCCGCCGACGATGAACCGCAGGTGCTGCTGCCACTCCCGGAACAGGCTGTCGTACGTCAGGAGGCGGGTGTCCCGGCCGTTGTCGAGCACGTACTCCTTGGGCTCGCGGTGCACCGAGAGCCAGCTGTTGCCGACGCTGACGCCCTGTTCGTCCACGTCCACGTTGACGTAGTCGGGCCGGCTGGCCGCCCAGTAGTAGCAGGCGCACTCGCGGTAGTCGTTCTGCCAGGGCGAGCAGAGGCTGCGGGTGAGGTCGCCGGGCTGCACCAGCTGTTCGTCGATCACGGCCAGCCGGTCCTGCGCCGCCTCGCTGGTAGCGAACAGCGGGCGGACGACCAGGTCGACCGAACGCAGTGCGGCCGGGTCGGCCGGGATGCCGACCGGGTTGTCGCTGGGCTTCATGGTGAACTCGCAGGTCACCGGCCGGCCGGCGTGGCCGTCCAGCACCTTGGCGAGGGAGTTGGACCATTCCAGCATCGTCACGCCGTCGGGATTGGTCGCCGAGGTGAGCGGGCCGGACGCTCCCCTGGGGAGCTGCGGGCCGAGCAGGCTGCCGACCACCGGTTCGCCGGC
>NZ_JBFBDY010001069.1:0-305 GCF_040683475.1 Kitasatospora sp. NPDC093558
CCTCGCTGTTGATGATCAGGTTGTCCGGCCGCGGAGAGCAGTGGAGCAGCGTGTCACCGGCAAGGAGTTCCGCTGGCGCCGCCCGGTAGGCACGGTGGTCGCTGATCGCAGCGGCACCGGCGAACGGGCTCGGGGGCAGGACGTCGATCAGCATGGTGATCTTCTCCAGAACCATCGGGATGTCCGGTGAGCGCGGGCTCAGGTCCGGGTGACGGCCGTCGACGTACTCAAAGACGAGGGTGAGCCAGCCGTCCACTGTGTCGGACCACAGCAACCGGGGTCCGAGGCCAGGTGGCAGGACGGAA
>NZ_JBFBDY010001069.1:315-1617 GCF_040683475.1 Kitasatospora sp. NPDC093558
GGAATTGATCCCGGCCTCCAGCCGTGGCCCTGCGAGAGCGGGTGGCCGACCGCTATCGCCTTGAGGAAGACGCGTCGGTCGGTCAGGGTAAGGGCGGCGCAGACGCCGGGGGTGTGGCCGCCAGGTCGCTCCTCGATGTGGACGACGGGGCCGAACTCTCGTTCCACCGCTATGCGCAAGGGGGCGGGGATGATGCCGCCGGGGTGGTTCACCGGGTGATCTCCTCGATGACGTACGGGCCGGCCACGAGCGCGTCCAGGCCGCAGCGCAGGAAGGTCGCGACCGCATCGCCCGGGGTGCAGACGATCGGCTCGTCCGCGCCGTTGAACGAGGTGTTCAGCACGACCGGTAGACCCGAAAGCTGGTGATAGGCATCGATGACGTTCCACAGTAAGGGGTTTGTGTCCCGGTGCACTGTCTGGACGCGGGCGGAGCCGTCCACGTGGACCACGGCTGGAAGGCGGTGCCGCTGGTGCTGGTGCACCGTGCCGGTCGCCAGCATGTACGGGTAGACGAGTGCGCCAGCCGACGGCAGGGCGAAGAAGTCGTCGGCGTGCTCTGCCAGTACGGCCGGTGCGAACGGGCGAAACGCCTCCCGCTGTTTGATCATAGCGTTGATCCGGGAAGCGGTCGTGGCGTGCCGGGGAGAGGCGAGGATGCTGCGGGCTCCCAGCGCCCGCGGTCCGAACTTCATGTGGCCCTGGAACCAGCCGATCACCTTCTCCGCCCTCAGCAGCCGCGCGGCTTCCCGGTGCGGCTCGGCCGTGCGCTGCACCCGGTACCGGTCGGCAGGGACGTCGCGCAGGGCCGAGCGGATGGTCTTCTCGTCGTAGGAGGGGTCAAGGAAGGCGTGTCGAAGCGGGCGCCGGATCGGGCTGGCTGCGGTGACCAGCGCCGCGCCGATGGAGGTGCCGGCGTCGCCTGCTGCGGGCTGGATGAAGATCCGGTCGAACCGGCCCGAGTCGATCACCGTGGCGTTGGCGACGCAGTTGAGCGCGACGCCGCCAGCCAGGCAGAGCGATCGTCGCGGCACGAGGCGCTGGGCGAAGGCGAGGTAGGAACCGACCAGCTGCTCCAGGAGGTGCTGGAGGGCGCGGGCGATGTCGCGGTGTCGATCCGTGATCTCGTCCTCGGTACGCCGGGGCGGCCCGAGGAGTTCGACCAGAGCCGGGCTGAACAGGTTGCGCTGGGCGCTGGACCGACGATGGTGGTCCAAGTAGCGCAGCTACAGGTGCAGTCGCCCCGAGCGCGGATCCAGCCTGGCAACGCGCCGGAGCTCGTCGAGGAACCGCGCGCCTCCGA
>NZ_JBFBDY010001070.1:0-1616 GCF_040683475.1 Kitasatospora sp. NPDC093558
CCTCGACATCCGCGCCACCACCTCCTACGGCGACATCACCGCGCGCAGCCTCTGACCCGCTCCCTCCGGAACGCCACCCGGCAACACCCGCCCCGGCACCGGGGCGAACCCACCCAGACAACCACCCGCACGTCCCACAAGGAGCACAACCATGTCCCTGTCCCTCACCCGGCAGGACCGCCCGGAACTGCAGAAGGCCATCGAGGAGATCGTCGAGTCCGGTTTCGCCGGGGTGCAGCTGCGCGTGAACGACGAGCACGGCGAGTGGGTCGGCAGCGCCGGGGTGCGCGAGCTCGGCTCGGGCGACAAGCCGCGCACCGACGGGCACTTCCGGATCGGCAGCACCACCAAGACCTTCACCGCGGCCCTGGTGCTGCGCCTGGTGGCCGAGGGCAGGTTCGGGCTGGACGGCCCGGTGGACGACCACCTGCCCGGCTTCGGGCTGGACCGGCGGATCACGGTGCGGATGCTGCTGCAGCACACCAGCGGGCTGTTCAACTTCACCGGCGAGTACTACGAGGACGGGACGGTCGCGCCGGGGATCGCCTGGCAGGGCCAGGAGTATGTGGACAACCAGTTCCACACCTATCAGCCGGAGGAACTGGTCCGGCTGGCGCTGTCCAAGCCGGCCCGCTTCGAGCCGGGAGCGGACTGGAGCTACTCCAACACCAACTACGTCCTGGCCAGGCTGCTGGTCGAGGCCGTCACCGGCCGCTCGTTCGCCGAGGAGATGCGGCGGCTGATCACCGAGCCGCTGGGGCTGTCGGGCACGATGGTGCCGGACGCCTCGCCGGAGATCCCCGAGCCGCACGCCCACGGCTACTACCGCTACGAGGACGCCGGCCAGTGGAAGATGGTCGACGTCACCCGCTTCAACGTCTCCTGGCTCTCCGCCGCCGGCGACATGATCTCGACCACCGAGGACCTCCACACGTTCTTCTCCGCACTGATGGGCGGCAAGCTCCTGCCGGACTCCCTGCTGGCCGAGATGCGCACGCCGCACCCCCAATTCGGCTACGGCATGGGGCTGTTCGTGGAAGAGACGGACGGCGGCACCGTCTTCCACCACAACGGCGGACTGTGGGGCTGGGCCGCGCTGATGTACAGCACGCCCGACGGCAGCAGGACCCTGACCGCCTCCCTCACCACCGGGGGCGCCGAACTCGACTTCGCCGAAACGGCCGAGGCGTTCCAGAACGCGCAGCAGAGGCTCGTCAAGGAGGTCTTCCGCGGCGAGCAGGCCGAGCCCGCCGACGAGGCGGCCGAGCCCGCCGCGCCGTTCGAGCCGGTGCTGACCCGTTGCACTGACGCCGAGACCTGCGCCGACCCGAGCTCCGTGATGACGCTGCTCGCCGACTCCGACGCCACGGCCGACGGCTTCACCAGCTACCGCTCCACCTTCGCCAAGGGCGCCGTCGGCGCACCCGCCCACTTCCACACCAAGGCCACCGAGATCTTCTTCGTCATCAGCGGCTCCCTCAAGGTCCTGGTGGGCCAGGAAGTCACCGTCCTTAACGCCGGCGACTTCCTCGCCGTGCCGCCCCACACCCCGCACGCCTTCGCCGCAGCCCCCGGCTGCGAGGCGGACGTCCTGTTCGTCTTCACCCCCGGCATGG
>NZ_JBFBDY010001071.1:0-1615 GCF_040683475.1 Kitasatospora sp. NPDC093558
GCGGCGTTGCCGAGGCCGCCGCGGCCGCCCTGGGCGGCGACGAAGCTGGTGCCGTGCCCGACCAGGTCGGCCAGCACGTTGCCCTGTCGGTCGAGCACGACGGTGCCGTCCGGCACCAGCAGGACGAGGTCCTGGCCCTCGGCGCCGGTGCGGTTGCCGCCCGCGCCGGGCTTGCCGTTGGTCGCCTTGCGCTTGGGCGAGTGGTGGTATTCGAGGAGGGTGGTGATCTGCGCGTCGACGGTGAGGATGACGCTGCCGCCCTCGCCGCCGTTGCCGCCGTCGGGGCCGCCGAGCGGCTTGAACTTCTCCCGGTGTACGGAGGCGCAGCCGTGGCCTCCGTTACCCGCGGCGACGTGAAGTTCGACGCGGTCCACGAAGGTGGTCATGGGGTGTGCCTCCAGTACGGATGAGTCTGCTTGCTACCTGCGTAAAGCCGAAGGGTGGACCGGAACATTCCGGCCCACCCTTCAGTGTGAGTCTGGTGCGACTCGCGAGTCCGCGGGGACTCAGGCCTCGACGGCCACGATGTTGACGACCTTGCGGCCGCGACGGTTGCCGAACTGCACCGCACCGGCGGTCAGCGCGAACAGGGTGTCGTCGCCACCGCGGCCGACACCGGCACCCGGGTGGAAGTGGGTGCCGCGCTGGCGGACGAGGATCTCGCCGGCGGAGACGACCTGGCCGCCGAAGCGCTTCACGCCGAGGCGCTGGGCGTTCGAGTCACGGCCGTTACGGGTAGAGCTTGCGCCCTTCTTGTGTGCCATATCTCGCTATCCCCTTACTTGCTGACCGAGTCGATGCTGGTGATGCGCACCGCGGTGTGCTTCTGACGGTGACCCTGACGACGGCGGTAGCCGGTCTTGTTCTTGTAGCGCAGGATGACGATCTTGTCACCCTTGGTCTGGTCGACCACCTCGGCGTGAGCCTTCACGCCGGCCAGGACCCACGGGTCGGAGGTGACGGCGTCACCGTCGACGACCAGGATGGTCGAGAGCTCCACCGAGTCACCCGGCTTGGCCTCGATACGGTCGATCTCCAGCACGTCGCCGACGGCGACCTTGTGCTGGCGGCCGCCTGCGCGAACGATCGCGTACATGCGGTACCTACTTTCCCAACTCGGTCGGAACTCCCGACGCCAGCCACCTGGGTACGGACACAGGAGCCTCTCCCCGTCCCTCCGCGCGGGCGCGGACGTACCGGGAAGGTGATGTGCTCGGGAGCGTGGCGTAGACACGCCGATGGTCAAGAATACGGACCGGCCGCCCGAGGGGCAAACCGGACCGTACGGCCCGGGGCGGGAAGGGTCCCGCCCCGGGCGTGGGCACTACTCGGCCGCCGTATCACCTTCGGCGGCCGCCGCCTTCTTGGCCGCCGCGCTCGTCCGCTTGGTCGCGGTCTTGCGGGCGGTGGTCTTCTTGGCCGCCGTCGTCGTCTTCTTGGCGGCGGTCTTCTTCGCGGCGGTCTTGCGCGCGGCCCGCTTCTTGGGCGCCGGCGCCTCCTCGGCCTCGGCGGCGGCCTCGGCAGCGGTGGCCTCGGCTGCGGGCTCCTCGGCGGGGGCCTCGGCGGGAGCCTGCGCGGCGGCCTCCTCCGGCGCCTCCTCGGCGACCGGCTCGGC
>NZ_JBFBDY010001072.1:0-1615 GCF_040683475.1 Kitasatospora sp. NPDC093558
GCCGGCTGCGACGCCCTGGCCCTGGCCGCGGCCGCCGCCCAGCCCTGGGCCGACCTCGTCCTGTCCGGCGCCGCCACCCCCGCCCAACTCGCCTCCAATCTCACGGCGGTTGACCACCCCGTCACGCCGGAGGACCTCGCCGCTCTTGCTGTGCTCGCCGAGCCGGCGGGGGAGTTCTGGCGGACGCGGTCGGGCCTGGCCTGGTCGTGAGGCACCGCTAACACATCGTCAAAAACAGGTCCTGATCAGGAAGTCGGCGGACCGGCCAGATATGGCCGGTCCCCGTCCTGGTTGCCCGCGGCGCCCGGGCAACACGATGGTCACAGGTCGCCGCACCCGACGCGGCGCCCCACCCGACCACAGGGAGCCGACCCCCATGACCATGCGTGCCAGCCTCGCCCGCCGCCTCAAGGCCGTCCTCGCGACGACGGCGCTCGCCCTCACCGGCGCCGCCGTCGTGCCCACCGCCGCGCACGCCGACACCGCGCAGCCGCACCACTACTACATCGAGATCGGCGGCACCGGGACGGCCCTGGACGCACCCCGGTGCACGTACACCTTCGACCTCGCCAACCAGCATCTGCCGGCCGGCAGCACCGCGATCCCGGTCTGCTACCCGGCCAGCGGCGGCCCGTTCGTCGGCAGCCACAACGAGATGCCGGCCCCGCTGTTCACGCCGAGCTTCGGCGACAGCGTCAACGCGGGCTACTGGAACGCCAAGGCCGCCCTGGAGAACGCCCACAAGGCCGACCCCACCGCCCGCTTCACCATCGCCGGCTACTCGCAGGGCGCCTGGGTCGGCGACCTGCTGCTGCAGACCATCGCCGACAACGGCACCGCCGTGCCGCGCGAGCAGGTCGACGGCATGCTCTACTCCGACCCGATGCAGCCGGGCACCGGCTTCTGGCACCTCGTCCCGCAGGGCACCCTGATCCCGTTCGTGGCCTACTCCCCGGGCACCGGCCCGGAGAACTTCCCCGGCGGCGTGCCGGTCCAGCGCTTCTGCATCAGGACCGACGGCGTCTGCGACGCGACGTCGGTGGACTCCCTCGGCGGCTTCCTCGCGCAGCACCCGCGCTACCCCGGGAGCATCATCGTCGACACCCTCGCCAACACCGGCGGCAACGGCACCGTCTGGTACCCGGCCGGCGCCTGACCGCACAACAGCGGGGGGAGAGACGGCGCCGCGGTCCGCAGGAGAGACCGCGGCGCCACACCCGTGCCCTGCCCGCAGGCGGTGTGACGCAGTCGGTTAAAAACTTGGTATGGAGATCGTGTGAGTTGATCTATGCTCTGGCTGTTCACGAACTCTTCGCACGAATCAGGTTTAGCTGGATGAAGCTGCCCAAGGTGTCCGCCGTGATCGCGGCTGCCGTGCTGGCCCCCGCCGTCCTCTTCCCCTCCTCGGCCTCGGCCGCCGACACCCCGCAGCCGGCCGGCGTCTCGGGCCCGGACACCGCCTCCGGCACGCCGGACGACGCGGGCAGCCACGACGCGGGCGAGCAGGAGAAGCGCGACCGCGCCGAGGTGCAGCGCATGGTCGAGGTCAAGGAGTGCGGGCGGGGGGTGCGGGTGGCGGGGGTGTCGGCGCTCGTGGGCGGCGCGGGCGTGGGGC